>JANLHA010000111.1 GCA_024653845.1 Candidatus Omnitrophota bacterium
GTTGAATGATGAAATTATCGTGAGGGTTCCTGATCGAAAAATGCGGTTTCGTATCTGGTTTGAAGGTGGGAATGTCAAAATTCGTCGTTACGATGAAGCTGCAGAGAGATGGTCAAGCAACGCTCATGTCGTTGATCCCAAAATGTACGGGAGGCATTTCGAAGTGGGTAACACTGCGGTATCTCGAGGATATGGTTACTCTGTCAATGGGCTTCTTCCTAGGCAATTTGCCTTGGAGGTGAGAGAAGTTGCGGGGGCAAGGTTTATGGTTGAGATCATTAACAATGGAGGAGAGGATATCGTTCTTTCTTCAACGAGTATTCCTAAAGAAGTCACTCCTGTGCCCGACGCGGTGGTGCCTGTCTCAAAAGTTCAATATCATCCGCCTGTCAAAGATACAAAACGTTTGATTCATCGGCGAGGGTTAGGTGGCAAATTTTCGGAAAGAAAAAAAATTTCAGGAACATTCACGGAATTCATTTTGGTCACAGCTGGGAAAAATGATCATCGTTTTCGAGCTGATGTTGATGGAAATGAGGTGACTCTTACAGTTGTGGACTCGGAAAATGTTGGCTTGCAAGTAGGTCCCCTTTATCGAGGAACTCTCGGTGAGGAAATTGTTGCTGGACGCGTACAGGGGAATTTGACCATTTCTGATGAGGCTCTCTCCAGCAGGCATTTTTCAATCACGGTTACGGCAACAAGAACAACGGGTTTTTATCAGTTTGTATTTCACGATTTTGATTCGAGGAATGGAGCTATTGTTGTTTGGGCTGGTCCGTTGACTGACGAACAGCAGATTGCTTTTGATTATAACAAAAGACAATTGCAATCCGATGTTTTTAAGAGAAGAGTGGCTCGACTTGCTATCGGGCATCAAGATGCCTCGGGAATGCTCCCTTTAGAAGTCTATCTTGATCAAGATGGAAACGTTGTCCTTGATCGTGAAAGGAATATCGTTGCTGTTACGAATCAAGCAGATGCTTTCTATTGGATTAATAATTTGAAAGCACGTCTGGAAAGAGGGGAGCTTTTTGCTGTTCCACTTTTGGTAGATCCGACAGCGCTGGCTGCAGGCGAGGCTGGAGCACTTGATACCTATCAATCCCAGGTGCAAGCATCTGTTCCTGCTTGGATTGCCTATCCTTGGATGGTTGCTGTGCGCAGAGCTTCTTTGGAAGTGAATGGAGCGATGATTCCAAGATTGCCGACCTTGCCGCCATCTGGACCGGGTACGGCTCCACTGGCACGATCGGCTCGTGTAGGGTTAGAGAGAATTTTAGATGATATGGCTCCGGCTACGTCACCTGCAGAAGAAGAGTCAGCTCCAGTCCAATCCGTTGGCCCTCGTATTGTAGAAATGTCAGTCGATAGCTTTGAGGCTTTAGATGATTTGGATCAAGAGGGCGATGGTGCTCAATCCACAGCCAATACCGGAGGTGTGGATTTTAATCCTGATCAATGGAAAATTGAAACTCAAGGAAAGGGTGTTGACATCAAGTTGCCTGCGGATTTGAGCAATTTTCAGAATCCTTTTTTTGAAGGCTTTGAACCCGTCATTATTCAGATTCAACCACTCCCAAGTCTTCCTGCATTTTTAGGTCAGAGTGAACCAGAAAAACAAGATCGGCTTTCTTTGAAGGATTAGTTGACGCTATTCTTTCCTGCGAATATAATGCGTTCTCTGAAAAGATTTTTAGGTGTATGGAGAGGTGGTCGATTTTTCTAATTTTTCAATGAAATCGACACAGCTCTCTCCATTCTTCTGTAAAAATCTTTGATGTCATGGAGAGGTGCCAGAGTGGCCGAATGGGGCGGTCTCGAAAACCGTTGTCCCGCAAGGGACCCAGAGTTCGAATCTCTGCCTCTCCGTTTTATTTTTTAATGAACTCTTCGATGAGAGCTATACGCAATTTTAGCTTGAGTAGAAGGGGGACGTGAACACAACTTGATTAAAGAGGAGGTAGAGAATGGTCATGTTTCAGCATGTTGATGGATCGAGACGTAATAGCATTTCGAAGCATTGGATAGCTATCCTGACTGCTTCTATGTTGTGTTTGGGCATAACCGTAGCTTTTAGTGACGATGAAAGAGATCCAGTCATTACTGTAACAGAAAAGGTAGACGACGAACGTATCGTGCATGTGTTTTCAGTATCAGAAGCTTATGAATATGCTTTATCGTTAGAGAAACAAGATTTGTATTTGCGGGCAGTTCCATTTTATCAAGGTATCATTGCGATTCAGCCGGACAATTCTGACGCTCATGCTCGGTTGGGGTATATTTTCTATATGAGCAAGGAATATAATAAGGCACAAGAAGAATTTGAGTGGAAACTTACTAGAGATCCAAATGATGTGCAGGCAAATTTACTCTTGGGTTTTACCTATCAATATGGAAAGAAGGATCCCTTAAGTGCTTTAAAATATTATGAACAGGCGATAAAGAATTCAGAAGGAGACGAGAAAGTCGCTGCTCTTGAATTTGCTGGAGATATTTATCAGCTTGTGTTACGTGACTGGGATAAGGCAATTGAATATTACCGGTTGATTCTTCACATTCAGCCTAACAATGTCAAAACACATTTTAATTTAGGGGCGTGTTTAGCAAACGCGGGTAATTTTGAAGAAGCCATTGCTCAGTTTCAGGAAGTCATTAACACGGCTCAAAATTCAAATCATCCGGAATTGTTCGAGAAAGCACAGCAGGCGATTGTGGCTGTAGAAAGCGCTCAAAAGAGTAAGTAGCAAATTATTGTTTGTGTTTTCAACAACTATCATAAATGATTAATTTATCCTCTATGCAAAGTCTTTGGAACGATAACGAAGTTCAAGGATTGGGTTCTGACCCGTTAAGTCTGCGAGTTTACACTTCACGACTTTTGGGCCGAGAGCCAAACCTTGTTTTGCATGGCGGTGGTAACACCTCTGCTAAGGCCGTCATTGAAAATATTTTTGGTGAGTCGGAAGATATCATTTACGTTAAAGGCAGCGGCGGAGATTTGATCAGTATTGATCGAAATGGATTTGCTCCGATTCGGCTCAATGTTCTTAAACGCATGGCCGAATTTGCTCATTTGACGGATATGGAAATGGTCCGCTTGCAACGGGCGGCGATGACTGATCCGTATGCCCCGAATCCTTCCGTCGAGGCGATTCTACATGCCATCATTCCTTTTCAATTTGTT
>JANLHA010000055.1 GCA_024653845.1 Candidatus Omnitrophota bacterium
CATTTATAATCCGCAAGGACTGCTCACCGAACTGCGCGATGCGTTGAACAATGTCACCCGTTTGACGTACAACGGCCAGGGCAATTTGTCGACGGTGACCGACCCTCGGCAATCGGTGACACGATTGGCTTATGATCAAGTGGGCAATCTGAGTTCGTTAACCGATGCCTTAAATCGCATCACCAATTTAGAGTACGATACGATGAACCGTCTGACGCGCGAGCTCGATGCAGCTAACGGAGTCACGCGATATTCATATGATTCTGCGGGCAACTTGTTATCTGTCGAGGATGCACGAAACGGACGGACAGCGTATGAATATGATGTGCTGGATCGGTTAGTACGAACGACGGATCCGTTGGGCCGTTCAGATGTGTTTATCTACGACGGCAATGGCAACTTGCTCTCAACGACCGACAGAAAGAATCAGGTCTTGAGTTTTGAATATGACGTGGTTGATCAATTGCTGCGTAAAGTTCTGCCGAATAATTTGGTGACGAGCTTTACGTATGACAGGAATGGGAACCTTTCGTCGGTGATCGATCCTGATAGTGCGGTGTCGTTTGTCTACGACGGAGCGTCGCGTTTGACAAGAGCCTCAACGGCCAATTCGCCGCTGCAGCCAGCGGTGGCAGTGGACTACACGTATGATTTGGATGGCAACCGTCTGTCGATGACGGCCACGCCGGTAGGGGGTCAAGCCGCAGCGTTGGGGGTGACCAGTTATATTTATGATGCCCTCAATCGACTGGATCAACTCACGTCCCCGACGGGCGGGGTGTTTGATTTTGGTTACGATGCGCTCAGTCGTCGGAACCAATTGATACTGCCCAATGGAGTTAGGACAACGTATGCGTATGATCAGGCCAGTCAGTTGACGAACCTGACCCACCTGTTGCCCAACGCCCAGAGGTTATCGGCATTTGATTATGTTTACGATGCCGTTGGCAACCGCACGCGGATGACGCAAGACCGCCGCAACCCCGCTCTGGCAGGCCTGATTGCTGCCCAGCTCAATTATGTTTATGATCCGTTGTATCGTTTAACGCAAGCAACCCGTCCGCTCGCCGGTCAAGCGAACGAGACGTTTACGTATGACTCGTTGGGCAACCGTGTGCGTCGGGATGGCCAAGCCGCGGACGCGCATTTTGATGCGGGCAACCGTTTGCTCGACGATGCGCAGTTCATTTATACCTACGACAACAATGGGAATTTGATTTCCAAACAAGCCCGCGCCAATGGCCAGTTGACGCGCTACACCTATGACGCGGAGAACCAACTGATCCGCATCGACTTGCCCGCCGCCGGCTTCGCAGAATACAAGTACGACGGATTAGGAAGAAGAATTCAGAAGAACGCCAACGGGGAAATCACAAAATACGTATATGACAACGAAGATATCGTGTTAGAATTTTCTAGGAACAGTTCTTTGAAATCTAGGTATACTCATGGGCTAGGAATCGACGAGCCGTTGTTGATGGAGCGGGACGTCAACGGCAACGCTCAGCTCGCCGCCGATGAACGGTTTGCCTATCACACCGACGGACTGGGCAGCATCGTTGACCTGACCAATAACCTCGGCACCATTGTTCAATCCTACACCTACGACTCCTTCGGCACCATCCTCCGTCGAGACGGCAACCTAGAGAACCCCTACACCTACACCGCCCGCGAGTTCGACCCCGAAAGCAACCTCTACTACTACCGCGCGCGGTATTACGATCCCTCGATCGGCAGGTTCTTGCAGGAAGATCCATTAGGTTACTATGATTCAATGAATTTATTTCAGTACGTTTATGATAACCCTATAAATTATTTTGACCCATATGGTTATGGATATTTTTATAAAAGAAAATTAGAAGTGATGCCTTTTTGGTTCCCAGGTCTTTCAAAGAATCGGTGGCTGGATATAATTAATCAAGAGCTTTCTCACGAGCACTATTTTTATGACGATGGCACCAATGTTGGTTATGGTCGTCAGGGTGTTTTCTTCAACGAAAAATTAAATACAGATTATATTAAAAGCAGCGAATACTATAATGATGCATTAATGCATCAGGCTCAAGAAAATATAGAAAAAGAGTGGAAGGGGGAGGATTATTGTTTATCTAGTATAACAGTATGTGGAAAAATAAATAACTGTCAATCTTTTGCGGACGCTTTAAGACGAGAATATATGCGATTAAAAAAAGGAAAAGAGAAAAAATGAATATTAAACAATTTTTGATTATTTTTTTGATTTTTATTTTCTTTTCTATTGGATATTATAGATGGAATTATGGATTTTATCCGATCCCTAATACATTTAGAGGATTAGTTCATGTATTGAATATGCCAAGCGACTTATATGATCCAATTATTCTTGATGATTTCAAATTTAGTGAAGTAAATTACAGTAAAACATATGATTTAAATCCTAAATATCTTGATCAATATGTTCTTGGAGTTATAAATACGATCGATGGGATACCAGAGTATTTGCCATTTACTGGAGAGTTAAAATTAGAATTCTTTTATAAAAATAAAATTATTTATCAACAAATAGATAGTGGAAAAGATATATGTTGGCTTCTAAATAATCAGAATGGAAGAAGATTGCATAAATCGGTATATTTATCCTATTTTAATCTGCCTTTGTTGGGTAAATATAAGAATCATTTGAAGTTAAAGGTGACTGTCCTCAAAAGTTATTTAGAGAAAGGTGAGGATAGAGTAACAAATAAATTATTTATTGCTGTTAGTGCAAAACCATGAAGTCAAAGAAAGATGGGTATAGTAGGGGGCAGCGCCCTATTCTGGAAATCGTTCTTTGAAATCTAGGTATACCCATGGGGCTGGGATCGATGAGCCCTTGTTGATGGAGCGGGATGTCAACTCGAACGGCCAGTTCTCTATCGACGAGCGGTTTAGCTACCACGCCGACGGGCTGGGGTCGATTGTCGACTTGACTAACAACGTTGGTGTCGTTACGCAGTCGTATGTGTACGATTCGTTTGGAAATATTCTGCGACGAGAAGGCAATCTCACGAATCCGTACACGTATACCGGCCGCGAGCTCGACACTGAATCGGGCCTCTACTACTATCGTGCTCGTTACATGGATCCGACGACAGGGCGGTTCTTGCAGGAAGATCCATTGGGGTATGAAGGTGGGTTAAATTTATATTCTTATGTAAATGGCAATCCTATTAACTATATTGATCCTTCAGGATTATTAACAGTCTATATCTGGAATTATAGAGGAAAAAATGAAGGTTGGGGTCATGCATCGATGAAGTTAGAAAACAATAGATATATTAGTTGGTGGCCAGGCCCCCAGCGTTCCAAACTTATTTTTCCCATGATTTACTCGGCACCAGCGATAGAAGATCAGAGTTTTGACGATGATGTAAGTCTCGAAGAGCAAATGCCAGATATGAAAATAGAAATTCAAGGATTAGATGAACAGAAAATAGAGGCTTGGTGGGATAATTTTAGCACAAAAAATAGGTGGCGTACTTTACGGCAAAATTGTTCTACCACAGTGGCAGAAGGATTAAAGGCTGGAGGTGGTGGTCGCTATTCGTCTTGGGGAAAAGCTCACAATATAATTTGGACCCCTAATGATGTAAAAAGATTTGCAGAAACCATCCGTGATAATATTCGTAAGAGAGGTAGATAATGAAAAATCTACAATTTATTATTTTTTTATTGGGTTTCCCTTTAGTTTTCTCTCGACCCACAAATGGAGAAACAACGATTATGGAAGAACAAAAATATTTCTTTGAAATGGATGAAAAAAGTAGGGAGGAACTTCTGAAAAAAGTTCAATCTATTGAGCTGAATGATGCTTTTGAGAAAGTCACCTCAATCTTAGGACAACCTGATTATGATGAGAATTTAATTGATAAAAAAGGCAAATTTATGGCACGAAGAATCAGGTATTACCTTAAACGTTGGGAAATGAAGGGTGTGAATGAATCCAAAGATGAATCGGTAAGTTTTTATTTTGACATTGAAGGCAATCTGAAAGACATATCCTCTAAAATTCCGGGAATTTCTAAAGGTAAGCTAGCGGAAATTATGGAAGAACGAGAATATTTTTTTAATAGAGAATAGATGAAACATTTAATCCGAAAATTTATTTTTGTCTTTATAGTTGCCACTTTTTTGGGATGTAAAACTACAATGAATGTTGTGAATTTTGAGAATTTTTATTCCTACATGGAGGCGTCTATAGATGAGAATAAGGATTATATAGTCATCAGAACGCTCATTTCACCGTATAGTTATGCAGTGATTGCTAAGTACATATTTGTTAAAGATGAAAATTCTTTGGGGAATAAATACTTTTTAACTTTTTTTGTAGAAGGGGGCGATAGAAAGCCAGATCCAGCAATAACCTATACAGATTGGGGTGGGATTGAATTAAGGCTTTCTAAATTTCCATTTGACTCAAATCAAGATAAGATTTTTTATAGAGATGAAAAAGGAGAATATGAAATTATCATTGGATCGAAAGAGTCTTGGCAACAATATTTAGAAAGAGAATTTGGATCCTTAAGTGAGCGAGAAAGGGAACGAGCCAATTTTCTACAGAAAATGAGGGACATGCAGCGTGAGGGAAAATAGTAGAAAATATGAATTGGGAGCATGAATGAGGAAGGTGATTATAAAAGATTTTGCACAGGTTTTGTTATGTAAGATACCAACAAATCGAACAACGATTGATTTCTATGATTATATCTGAATTCCATTTCTTTCAAGTAAAACGGGAACCATTCTTTGGAGATTCCGTGGAATTTGATAATACGTTCCTTAGCGTAACTCCAGAAGCCCTCAACGCCATTGATGTAGACCTTGCCATTGCTAAAATGCTTGCGGTGGTCAATGTTGACATGCCGATAACCACAGAACATCAAAGCATCATAGCTTTTGAATTTATCCGTGTAAACAATGCTCCCGCGCCTGACCATCTTGACCGTCAAATTGAGCAACGTTTCGGCTTTGACATTCTTAACGGCCTGCACATGGACACGACCGTTCCTCTCGAGGATACCGAATACGGGAATCTTATTGGCCGCTCCGCGTCCGCGTTTTCCCTTACGCTTGCCTCCAAAGTAGGATTCGTCCAATTCAACAGTTCCGTTCATCCAATCAGGGGGCGTGACGTTATGCCAAATTGCCTGTCGGATGACCTGGATAGCTTTGAGGGTGGTAGGATAACTCAATCCAATTTGTTGAGCGATCTTACGCGTAGAGATTTCCAATTCAAAGAGCTTGATGATCCACAGCCATTGCTTAGGGCTGATCCTGACACTATTCAACCAGCGGTTGCTGAAGTCATGAAAGGTGTATTGACACCTTTGGCAACGGTATCTTTTACCTAGTAACCGGTAGACTTTATAGCTGTTACACCTGCTGCAAAAAACATGCCCTTTTTTCCAGCAGAATTTACGCAGATACAACCGGGCAAAGAAATTCCAGGGACACGTACCTAATTGAGCAATTAAGCGGAGTCAAATAAGAAAAACGAAAAATGGAATTTTAGGAATATTCATTCAATCCCCAGCAATGAGAAATGGAGGGCAATGGCAAGGATCGCAAGATTAGTAATAGAGGGGATGCCGCATCACGTGGTGCAGCGGGGCAATAGACGCCAGCAAGTTTTCTTCAGAGATCAAGATAAGCAGAAATATCTCGAAATTCTAAAAAAACAAAAAGATGAACATGGGCTCAAGATTTGGTCGTATTGCTTGATGAACAATCATGTTCATTTGATTGTAGTGCCGGAGAAGAAAGAGAGTCTGGCTTTAGGGATAGGAGAGACACACAAGAGATATACGAGAATGATCAATTTTCGGGAAGAATGGCGTGGGTATTTGTGGGAAGGACGGTTTAAGAGCTTTGTATTAGATGAAAAATATCTTTATGCTGCGGTGAAGTATGTGGAAAGAAACCCCGTGAGAGCTGGAATTGTGAAGAAAGCGGAAGAATATGCCTGGTCAAGTGCGAGGTTTCGTGTGAGTGGGGAAGGGAATGAGATTTTGAGTGATTATTATCTTTTGGATGAAGTAAAAGATTGGAGAGTTTATTTACAACAAGAGGATGAAGATAAGAATTTGTCATTGATACGCAGACATGGGGCAACGGGCAGACCTTGGGGGAGTTCTGAATTTATGGACCGACTTGCTAGAAAATTTGGAGTTGATTTAAGGCCAAAGAAGCCTGGTCCCAAACCTGGGAATTAGGTACG
>JANLHA010000115.1 GCA_024653845.1 Candidatus Omnitrophota bacterium
CGATATTCATCTAAGGTTGTGGCGCCAATACAACGCAACATCCCGCGAGCTAGGGCGGGCTTCAAAAGATTTCCCGCATCCATTGCTCCTTCGGCTTTCCCCGCGCCAACAATGGTATGAAGCTCATCAATGAAAAGAATGACTTGTCCGTCTTTGGATTCCACTTCTTTGAGAACCGCTTTGAGACGATCTTCAAATTCTCCACGATACTTCGTGCCCGCAATCAACGCACCCATATCAAGTGCGATCACTTTCTTATTTTTTAGACCTTCCGGGACATCTTCACTATAAATCCGCTGGGCCAGACCTTCAGCGATCGCAGTTTTTCCCACCCCAGGCTCCCCAATCAAGACGGGGTTGTTTTTTGTCCGACGAGAAAGCACTTGGATCACGCGACGGATTTCTTCATCACGGCCAATCACGGGATCCACTTTTCCTTTCCCGGCCAAAGCGGTCAGATCTCGGCCATATTTTTCCAAGGCCTGATATTTTTCTTCAGGATTGACATCAGTAACCTTCTGTCCTCCCCGGATCTGCTGTAAAACTTTGAGAATCCCTTCCTTGCTCAATCCTTGTCGTCGGATTTCTTGGGCGAAAGCGTTATTGGGGTCCTCGAACAAAGCCAATAGAATATGCTCTTGCGAAACATACTCATCTTTCATTCCTGCAGCAATCTTCTGCGCTTGAGTCAAAACCCTATTGAGATCTTGCGAAAGAAAAGCCCCCTGCCCTTCGACTTCTGGTTTTTTCTTTAACGTTTCTTCTAATTTTTGAATAAGCGAGGACGATGACACACCAAGCCGCTCCAAAATCGACGGGATGATCCCTTCTTTGTCTTGTAATAAAGAGAACGCCAGATGTTCAGGCTCAACTTGCTGATGATGAAATTCGCCAGCAAGCTGCACCGCGCTTTGAATGGCTTCTTGACTTTTGATAGTGAATTTATCCATTCTTAACATACAAATATCCTCCTTACGCTTCAACTTATATATAGCATTAGCACTCTATGTATGCAAGTGCTAATTTTTAGCCTTTAAAAAATCATTCTTGAGCGAAAGGCTGCGCGACTTTGCGCAAAAGTCCTGCCAACTTGGGCGAAACCAATGCGCGTAAATAGATTGCATCATTATAGTACTTGATCAAATAAACTTGGCCATCCTGATGCGCGCGATTGATCAAATCCATTCGCGTGATCGGGATCATCACATCAATTTCCACCAAAAGCGACGAGAGTTTTTTCTCAATCCTCGCCAAAAGCTGATCAATATTTTCTCCCGTTTTTGCCGAGATGGCAATCGCATCTTCAAATGACGACTGCAGCGGTCCAACGATGGTCAAATCTTCCAATTTATCAATTTTATTGAGAACCACAATGGTCGGCTTGTCTTCGGCCTTAAGCTCTTTCAAAACATCTTGGACGGCCTGATAAAGATTCTGAAAGTTGGGATGACTGACATCAATGACATGCAAAAGCAAATCCGAATACTGAACTTCTTCGAGAGTGGCTTTGAAAGCTTCGATCAAATGATGCGGCAAATCATGCATAAATCCGACGGTGTCGGAAACGACAATCTTCTGATGATTAGGCAAAGCGTATTGACGTGAAACCGAATCCAATGTCGTGAATAATCCATCTTGGGTGCGCTGTTGCGCATCCGTCAAGAAGTTGACTAACGTCGACTTGCCGGCATTGGTGTACCCAACGAGCGAAACCAAGGGGATCCCCTGCTCTTGACGTTTTTTACGGGTGACGGACCGATTCGAAGTGACTTCTTTGAGATCTTGTTTTAACCTCGTGATGCGCTGATCAATTCGACGACGGTCAACTTCAAGCTTGGTTTCTCCAGGGCCCAGCGTTCCGATTCCACCACCCAAACGCGAGAGCTCAATGCCTTTTCCTACAAGACGAGGACGAAGATATTCTAGCTGCGCTAACTCCACCTGCATTTTGCCTTCCATGCTTTTTGCTCGTCGGGCAAAAATATCCAGAATCAACTGCGTTCGATCAATCGTCTTGACCTTACACGCTTCTTCCAAATTTCGTTGCTGACTGCCTTTGAGATCACAACTCAAAACAACCGTATCCACTTTGTTTTGAGCGCAAAATTGAGCGACCTCTTCCACCTTACCTTTTCCAATCAGGTAGGCTGGTGAAAAACGGTCAATATGGCAAATGATTTTGTCGATGACCTCAGCCTGGCATGCAGAGACAAGCTCTTCCATTTCATGGACAATCTCCTCGAGAGTCCATGCTCCGAAACTGTGATTATCGACAATCACCAATAACGCGCGTTCTTTATGCATCTTTTGCTAGATCTCTTTTACAATCTTTTGGGCAAGGGTGGCGGCTGAATCCTGCAAACCCATTTCAAACCATTGGATCCTTTTTTCTCTTCGAAACCACGTCAATTGACGCTTGGCCAAATGTCGAGTATTGAGTTTCATCAAATACTTGGCTTGGTCCAAATTGTATTCTCCAGCCAAATACCCTTGAACCTCTTTGACACCGATGAGCGCTCGCGCCGTTGATGTTAACTTTTGATTTTGAACGGCCCGGATTTCTTCAACAATCCCTCTTTGAAACATGTCCTCAACGCGATTATCAATGCGATGATACAAATTCTCGCGAGCACAATTGATGCCAAATACTTTAACGTCGCACTTCTCCCAAACCCCTGATCGATTTTTCTGCATTTCTGAAATGGGCTGCTTCGTCAAATAACAGACCTCCAAAGCCCGTACCATCCGACGAGTATCCTGAGGATGAATCTTGGATGCCGCCACCGGATCAAGCTTTTCCAACTCTTGATACAAGCTTTCGACGCCTTGTTGCTGGGCTCGAGATTTCAAATCTCTTCGCAACTCTTCATCTTTGCCAGGCCCTTGAAAAATTCCATCGAGCAAAATTTGCATATACATCCCGCTGCCCCCAACAACCAAAGGCAACTTGCGACGAGAATGAATTTGAAAAATCGCTTCAAGAGCCAAACTATTATACCGAGCGACATCAAATTCTTCTTCAACAGAAACAATATCAATCAGGTGATGCGGAATTCTTTTAAATTCTTCAGGGGAAGGCTTGTTGCTGGCAACATTCAATCCCCGATAAACTTGCATCGAATCGCAGGAAACAATTTCGGCAGGAAGAAACGAAGCCACCTCAAGAGCAACTTTTGACTTTCCAACAGCCGTCGGCCCAACAATGAAAACAATTTTCTCTCGAGCCATATCAGGGATAAATCATCGTCGGGTATCCATCACTCGACAATCGTGTTTTAAGACTTTCTGCTTGATGCAAATCAGAAAACTCACCCGCTCGCACCCGATAAAATTTCACACCCTCAGAATCCACTGTCTCAACGATGTACGCGTATTCCCCCTGCTCTTTGAGTTCATTGACCAAGCCTTCCGCTCGCGTCTGGTCAAGAAAAGAACCAACCTGAACAGAAAAAAATTGTTTTTCTTCGAGGAGCTGTTGAGCGGTATGCGCCTCCAAGCTCTGCGGGAATGCTTCGACAATTTTCTCTAAATATTTATGGGCTTCTTTCCAACGAGCAAGACGCAAATTGGCCCGGGCAAATTTCAAATAAAGCAAACCCAAAGAGTCTGAATCCGAAAAAGATTTTAAAAATTCCCTAGATTTCTTTAAAGCGTGGCGATAATCTCCTGCCATGTAATAAGAATCGACAATGCCCAATAAAGCTTTTTCACGCCAAGCTAAAGGGATGTCATCCTTAGAGAGATTTTCAAAATTTTCTCGAGCCGCAGCATACGCTTGAAGATACAATTGACTCAAGGCCAAATAATATTTCGCTTCCGCCCGGATGAGGGGATCCTCTTCTACCGACGAGAGAAAACCTTCGGCCAATGTTTTGGCTTTCAGAAAATCTTCTTCGAGGACAGCGGTTTGGATATCCGCAAATTGGGCATCTTCGGCTCTAACCGAAATGTTCATAGCTAAACTGGCGAGAATCAAAGCCATGGTAAGAAAAATTTTCATGAGCGGTATCTTAGCCCAAAAAAAGAATTTCAACAAGGAATAAAAAGGCCGCTTCATCCAAGCGGCCCTCTTGAACTCCAAGATAAAAATTTGACCTTTAACGCCCCTTAGGCCCGTCTCCACGAGCGCTATGGGGACGAATCCCTCGACGCCCATAAGCCTTGGCATGATCTGGCGGCATACGATCATGAATTTTTTCAGCCTTTTTGGCCTTCCTGGGATGATCTTGTTTGAATTCTTTACGATCTTCCTTCACTTCTTTTTTATCTTCTCTCAATTCCTGGCGATCCTCACGCAATTCTTGCAGGTCTTCCTTATATTCTGAACGATCTCCGCGCCGCCAATCTCTACGCAATTCACGTCGATCTTGAGGGATTTCTCGACGATCTTGACGTACTTCTCTTTTATCTTGTTGAATTTCTGGATTCTGGGCCAAAACGATGGGTGTTAAAGCCAAAGTCAAAATGGTGGTTGTCATTAAGATTTTCATCATGCTCTCCTTCTGGATTCTCAAAATTTATTGTCCCGCAGCCGGAACCTGTTCCGCCTGTTTTCTCGACTTAACTTGTGAATGGATCTTGTCTTTTTCTGATTTTCGCTCACCCTTTTGTTCTTCTCGATGAGCCTGATTCTCAGATTTTTGCTGGGCAAAATGCTCCTTGAGAGCTTGCTTGCGCTCTTCCTGAGTCATATTCGAATTGGCTGCCAGTTGATCTAAGAAAGCCATATTCTCGCTGTGCTGCTGTTCGCGAAAAGAAATGTTTTCTTGATATTGCGACTCAAAAAAACTTGCTAACTCTTCTTTCTCAGCATCAGTGAGCTTTTGATTATTGGCCCAATGGTCTTTCATGTAGGAAACATTTTGCTGATGCATCTGATCACGAAATGCCTTGTTCTCCCCAAACTGCTCTTCTCGATGCTGCTTGATCGCCTGGATTCTTTCTTGTGGTTCCATTCCTTTCAGGCCTTGTCGAAACTCTTGATTCTCTGTTTTTTGTTGTTCATGATGGGCTTTCCGTTTTTCTTTCTGCTGACCACGAAATGCCTTGGTAGCCTCATCTGCAGAAACCAACGACGGGATCGCCATCAGAGATAAAATCAATCCTGCTAACCATATCTTTTTCATATTCCCTCTCTTTTTAACCTGCATGTTCTCAAAATTTTGTTCTTCGCGCGCTCACTCCCTTAAACACATCGGATTTAAAAAAGTTTCGCTGCGCTATGAAAATTTATCGAGCCTTACGATGAGAACCGCCACCGGCCTTAGGGCCGCGAGGAGGAGACGATTTTTTGAAGGAACCTTCGGAATTGATTTTGCCCTGTTCGCGGAATTTTTGACGCAAGTTTTGCCGTTTTTCAGGAGAAAGACTTTCCCATTTGCGCTGTTTCTCTTTAAAAGCTGCTCGCCTGCCTTCCGGCATTTGGTAAATCTTTTGATGAAGGGCTTTGAGACGCTCCTTTTTCTCAGGAGGCAAATTGTTCCATTTTTGAAATTTTTCTCGAAGGGCCTGACGTCGCTCCGGCGGAAGATTTTTAAACTGTTGCCATCGATCTTTGAGTTGTTGACGTTTTTGAGGATCCAAATTCTTAAATTTGCCATACTTTTCCAAAATCTTTTTCTTGCGAGCAGGCTCCATTCCTTGCAACTGTCGATACCGTTGGCGCAATTGCTCCTTTTCTTCCGATGACAAGCTATTCCAACGCTCCACATCTTGGGTCCTCACCGCTGCCGATCCTTGGGTTTCTTCCAGCGACTGGGCATACACCCATTGAACTGATCCCAACCCCATGACTCCTGAGATGACAATCCCTAGAATAAAATTCCCCAAGCCCTGGGACGATTTTTTAATTCTCATCTGTCTCTCCTTCGATTCTTTCAACGACCTCATAATTTTCCCAAACGTCCAAATCCTCTTCTCCCTTGAATTCCTCCAACATTTCTAAAAGTTCCAAATTCTGGATAATCGCCATGTCTTCTGGAGAAAGAGTTTGATTTTCTACCGACTCTGCCCGTAACGCCATCATGCTTACACTCGCCACAATTAAAATCAAACCTGAAATCTTGCGCAACATTTTAAGAAACCTCAAAAGAGCCCAAACTGTCAATGATCTCGGTATCCTCTAACATATCCATCTGTTCAATGACGTCATAATTTTCTACCAGCTCCAAATTTTCCATCATCTCAAATTCTTCGCCACTGAGCTCAGTCAAAGCCGTCTCAGTGGTTTGCACTTCCAAAGTGGTCTTTAAAGTGATCGATGCGACCCAGACAACCAAACACGCAGCCACCGCGACGGGCATCACGACTTTATTGCTGATCGCGTCCCACAGCGCCTCGAGAAACTTTTGATACCAGGGTCGCTCCTGGGCCAATCGCGTCCAAAATCGTGAAATATAGCCAGGATCTGGTTCAATCTCTTTCCACTCCCCCAACATGTCCCACGTCTTTTTATAAGCATCCATTTCTTTTTGAGCTTCGACACTTTGGATCATAAAATGCTGCATTCTCTCTTCGTCTTGAGAAGAAAGATTACCTTCTAAGAAATCAGGAATCAAACTTTTAAATTCTTCTAGGTTCATAAGCCCACCTCGTCACTCTTTTAAACACATCAAAAAGAAAAAAGTTGCGGTGACATTTTATAAATTTCAGAATATTTCAATATTGCGGGAGCCCCTCCTCCGCGTCACCCGCAAATTTAATCATTTTTCAAATATTCTTCCAACTTGACCTTCAAATTCAATTTGGCCCGGGTCAAAAGCGACTTGACTGCAGAAACCGAACATGCCATGGTCTCCGCAATTTCTTCATGCGACAAATCTTCATAACGCCGCAATACAACCGCCAACTGCTGATTTTCAGGGAGCTCATCAATGGCCCGCTTCACCGCGCGAGCGCGCTCCTGTTTTTCTAATTCCCGTCGAGGATGAATGGCTTTGCGATCTTCGATTTGATGCTTGAAGCTTCCCTCTTCGGATGGAAGCACTTCATCAAGAGAAACAAAATGGCGATGCCCTTTACGCAACTCATTCAACGCGATATTTTTGGCAATGGTATAAATCCATGTTTTGAGCTGAGCTTCGGGACGGTATGTGGCTGCAGATTTATAAACTCGAATGAAAACTTCTTGAGTTAAATCTTCAGCAGCCTCTCGATTGGCCACAAAACGATAAAGAAAATTTAAAATGCGAGCGTAATATTTATGCATCAAAGTTTCAAAAGAGGCCACATCGCCCTTTTGAAACTCCAACATCAGAATGGTGTCAGGGTCAGAAAGATGCATTCTCAATTCACGATTGGTTAAATAAGAGATTTGGACTTAACCTTAAGCCAAAGCGGCTTTGAGATCATCAATCAAATCTTGCGGATCTTCAATTCCGACGGAAACGCGGACGGTTTCGGGCGTCATCCCAGAAGCCTTCAACCCCTTTTCGCCCATCGAGGCATGGCTCATCAACCAAGGACTTTCGATCAAAGATTCGACCCCGCCTAAAGATTCTGCCAAACTGAAGAATTTCAATTTCTTGAACAATGTCTTGAGGTCAACTTTCTTCGTATCCAACTCAAATGCAAGCATCCCGCCAAAACCCTTCATTTGTTTTTTGATCAGGGCTTGTTGTGGATGGCTGGCAAGTCCTGGATAATAAACTTTTTTGACGTTTTTGTGTTTCTCTAAGAATTGAGCAATTTTCAAAGCATTCGCTTGATGGGCTTCCATCCGATACGCCAGCGTCTTGACACCACGTAACACCAGCCAGGCATCAAATGGAGATTCAGAAATGCCGAGCGCGTTGACGAGAAATTTTCCTCTTTCCTCGAGGTCCTTACGTCCATAAACAATGGCTCCTCCGACGACATCGCTGTGACCATTGATGTATTTCGTTGTGGAGTGAACAACGATATCCGCACCGAATTCGAATGGCTTCTGAAAGTACGGGCTTAAAAATGTATTATCGACGACGGTGAGCAGTTTCTTCTCCTTGCCCACTTTA
Organism: Candidatus Omnitrophota bacterium; assembly: GCA_024653845.1. Taxonomy (GTDB): domain Bacteria; phylum Omnitrophota; class Gorgyraeia; order Zapsychrales; family JANLHA01; genus JANLHA01. Next base: position 7,992 of record JANLHA010000115.1, read on the forward strand.
ATGACCGCATCGAGATCAATAATATTCAAAAGCGGATTCGACGGGGTTTCGATCCAAATCATTTTTGTTTTCGGCTTGATTGCAGCTTTCACGGCCTTGATGTCGCGCATATTGATAAAAGAAAACGTGATCCCCATCTCTGGAAAAACACGATTAAAAAGCCGATACGTTCCGCCATAGATATCATCGCCGGTTACCACATGGTCGCCCGCTTTCAGGAAGAACAACACAGCCGTGATGGCAGCCATTCCCGTTGCCGTCGCAGAACATCCCATGCCACCTTCTAAGGCCGCAATGTTCTCTTCCAAAGCCGCGCGGGTCGGGTTGCCACTTCGGGTATAATCATAACCCTTATTTTTGCCAAGCTCGTCGAAATAAAATGTCGATGATGAATAAATCGGGGTAGTGACCGAATTATAACTCCCGTCCTTATAAACTCCTGTATGAACAGAATTCGTTCTGATATCCATGAAAATCTCCTTATCTTTTACCGCTTTCAAGACTGTTCTTGATGAGCCTCATAATACCTTTCTCTCACAGGATCGTCAACTTCTTCATTCATTGCGCACAAAGACAAATCCTTTGACCCGCCCTGTTCCTTTTTCTTGAATTTTTGACGTCATTTTTTGTTTTTCTTCGTCGCCGCACTGGTCTTCGTATTTGATCATCAATTCCCATGATGGCTTGGAACGATTATGAACTTTGGAGACCGGTTCTTGGCCTAAAAAACATCCTTTGGTGAAAGACACAAATTCTGTTTCGCTGACATTGAGAATGAATTCGTCTTGATAATCCACTCCGTGAAGAGGGATTTCGTTTTCGACTCGGAAATACAAAAATTCTTCGTCGGTAACGTTACTTTCTAGAATTCGCTGGGTGATGATCAATTGCCCGCGTTTTTGCGGAATCACAAATTCCTCTCCCTGCGGCTTATAATCACCCTCGAGATCAAAATAAACGCGATGAGTGGTCTTCTCAACTTTCACTCCACTCAATCGCGCATAACGATCCAAATGTGCCAAGACCTGATCCACGAACGTAGGCTCCAGCACAATCAAGAATTCATCGACTCCCTTTCTCACCTGATCAAAAATTGCAATGATCCGGCCGTGGATGTTAAGAAAAACATTTCGCGGCTGGTCCAAAACGTTAGAGGTTAGGCCATTAAGGAATTGTTGCGGGTGAGGATGGATCAGGAAGACCACTTTACTCGAAGGATATATTTTCATAAATTTTAAAAATATTCCTATTTCTTCCAAAAACCTTTAGAAAAAATTCTTTCTCGCATATCCTCATCTCCAATGGTGGCAAGAAATTCAGACGACAAATAAAATCCATGCTCTCCGGACCTCTACGGATTGTGACTTCTCCTTGAGGATGTGGAAGAACTAAAACAGGCATTGAGAAAAATTCCGGTTGTCTGACTTTTCCATTCCAACGAAGAGCTAAAGACTCAAAAAATTTTCCCTGTTCACGACTTTGCGAGCGATGGCTATAGTAAAATAAAAATCCCATCCCAAAAAAGAAAACCCAAGAAATTAAATCCCACATTAATCCCTCCAATACCGATGCAATTTACCACGCAATCTCTTCCCGATCTCTAAAAAACTTCCCCGTCGGACCACCATCTGGCAATGCGGCCAACCATACGGCGGTGTCTGCACCTTGCTCAACACTGCGTGTGGCTCCCGCTCCACCCATACGGGTTTTGACCCAACCCGGACACATGCTATTGATCAAAATATTTTCTCCTTGCAACTCGTCATTGACGATCCTCGTCACGGTATTGATAGCGGTCTTTGAGATTCGATACGCGGGATATCCGCCATTCATTCCGGTCAACTGCCCCATTCCGCTGGACATATTCACAATTCGGCCGTATTGGTTTTTCCTCATCAAAGGAACCAATGCCTGACATAAAAGAATGGGGCCATAGACATTGGTGGTCATAGCTTCTTCGATGGTCTTTATTTTGGCATGAAAGAAACTGGGGAATTCTTCAGTATCTGCACTCTTGGCGTCGGGGAAAATTCCTGCATTGTTGACAAGAATGTCACAGCGCCCGAATTCCTTTTCCAAAAAATTCTTCAATTCGACAATATTGGCCGCATGAGTCACATCGAGCGCGCGAAAGCGAACTGGAAGCCCCTGCCGCTGCAAAGTTTCAGCAGCTTCAATTCCAGCGACTTGATCACGGCTGGTCAAAATGACCAAGATCCCTTGTTGGGCCAATTGACGGCAAACTTCAAAACCGATTCCACGATTTCCGCCCGTCACCACTGCAATTTTTGTTTTTGTCATAACGCACCTCCTCAAAAATTTTTATTCTTTTGAGAAAGATAATCTTGAATGATTTGTTTGTGCCCTAACGCATACTCCCATTTTAACAAATCTTCATAAGGAACGACTCGAAGTCCTTTCGCGTCATCTCCAGCTGCTGGATTTCCCGTTCCCTGCGCAATGAAAACGGTACTCACCGTATGGAATCGTGGATCCCGAGCCGGATCAGAATACGTATGCAATTGTCGCAAATTCTGCAAATCCAATCTGGTCTCCTCTTTCGCTTCCCGACGAGCTGCTGCCTCCAGACTCTCCCAGCAATCCACAAACCCACCTGGAATGGCCCAGCCATACGGCGGATTGCTTCGCTCAATCAAAACAACGCCATCTTTGAGCTCAATGATGATATCAACGCAAACATACGGCCCCAGCCCCAAATCATTTTGCACATGGTTGATATAGCCCTCCAATTGCCCTTTGAAGATTTGGAATGCCGCTTCATTTTTGATCGATAATATAATTTTTTTAAGGCTATGTTTCTCAAAACGCAAGAACCGCAAGATTTCTTGCGCCATGATTTTTGCAGCCGCTAAAATCGGAAAATCTTGCAGGCCATCGTCGACATCTGATAAAACAACCGTAGAACTCTTCAATTCGATGGAACGCTTAAAAGAATTCGCATAAGTTTGTCTCAAAACATGTTCATTGATCGTCACACCAGAATCCATGACCTTGATGGCTTCCCCGAATTCCGAAAGACCTGCACCTGCCTGTACAATTTCAATTTCTGTATCTTTGACTCGGATCATCCCTGCACGACTTTCTTAGCTAAATTTAAGGCCTCTTCTTTCGTCGCGACCTTTCCCAAACTCTGCTCCTCTTCGACCGTTTTCAAAATCTGAGCAAATAGCGGGGAGGGCTTGAGCTTCAACTCCTTAATCAAATCATTACCATTGATCAACCGAACAAAAGGCTTTTCTTTTTTCTTTTCAAAGAAACGATCAACAACCTCTCGACAAATTTTTTCGTGATGCTTTTCATCCTCTGGTGTTGTCAACGGTCCACGCGTGGAGCGCTGATCTGCCATGGCTAAAAGAGCAATGCTTGCCCCCTCCTCTTTGGCATCACGGAAATAACGAAAGAATGCTTTATCCGTCGGGCGCTTGAAATTGGCCAGATAACCTGGCCGCAGATGCCATAACACCATGTCTTCCAGCATCATTCTTTCTTTGGTCGAAATTTTAAGAAATCGGGCAATTTGTCGAACAATTCCCCTGCCCACATGTTCATGCCCGTGAAAGGACATCCGTTCTCCTTCTTGCTTTCGAGTCTCAGGTTTTCCAATATCATGTAACAATGCCGCCAACTTCATCACAGATCGACGAGAATGGCCACCACCCGCCTCTTCCTGGGCATACGCTTTCACCTCAACGTCATTTTCAAATTCTTTCAAAACTCCCTCGAGTTGAACAACGGTCTCCAGAGAGTGTGGCCAAACATCCAAATGGTGATATCCCCCTTGCGAAACATTTTGCATGATCGCAATTTGAGGCATCACTTTTTCCAAAAGACCAATTTCATCCAACGCTTTGAGTCCCGCGGCGGCCCGCGGACTCTCCAATATCTTAAACACCTCTTCTCGGATACGCTCAGCGGAAACTTGTCGAATCAGGTCCCGATCCTTCTTGATTTGCGCTTTTGTTTTAGATTCAATCTTAAAATCCAAAACGGCCTGCAGACTGTAAGCGCGCAACAGCCTCAAAGGATCCTCTTTAAAAGCTATAGGAGAAACCATCCGGATTCGTCGGAATTTGAGGTCACGAAAGCTGATCAATTGTTTTCTCAAAAGTTGATCAACAGTCTCTTGGTCAACAAGGGCATTCAGATTGACAGAAAAAACATTAATAAAAAAATCCCGGTGAGCCAAATCTTTCTTAATGGTTGCTCCGCGGAAATCTGCAAAATCAAACGTCCAGATTTGGCCTTCAATCTTTTTGACCACACGAGCGCACCCATGCTCTTCATCCAAAAGAACAAAAGCGCCTCGAAAGGCTTTGGCAAAACTCTTGGCCAAAGCGATTGCGTTTTTATCAACGGCAAAATCAAAATCAAAGCAGGATCTTTTCAAAAGGTAGTCTCGCCAAAAGCCACCAACGAGATAGACCTTATTCCGTCGACGCTTGGCAAGATGATGGAGGGCTTGAAGTTGAGGATAAATTTCGAAGAAGGACATAACATTTCGATGGAATCCATCGCCAAATCACCTTATGAAGATTTAAGAATTTCCGCTTTTTTAATGACCTCTTCATCAACAAAGATAGGAGCGTGAGCCCGGACAGCCAATGCAATCCCATCTGATGGCCGGCAATCCACTTCAATAATTTCATTGGATTTGTTTCTTAAAATCAATTTGGCATGAAACGTGTTAGCCACAAGCTTATCGATGGTTAACTTTTCCATCTTGGCTCCGAGGACCTCGAGAGTTGAAATCAACAAGTCGTGCGTCATAGGACGTGGCGCCTCCAAGCCAGACAACTTCATCTTGATCGTCGAGGCTTCCACAAATCCAATCACAATGGGGAATTGTCGTTCTCCCAATTTTTCTTTAAGCACGATGATCTGATCTTGACGACGCTCGTCAATGATGATTCGGCTCAATTCCACTTGAATCATTTCTTTTTCTCTCTTTGCAAGATTTCTTTCAACTCATCCATAAACTGATTCACGTCTCGAAACTGCCGATAAACGGAAGCAAAACGCACATAAGCCACTTCATCCAAAACCGCAAGCTTTTCCATAATGAGCTCGCCCACAACACGCGACTCGACCTCTTTATCATAGCGCTTTTGGATCGTTCTTTCCACTGATGCGGCAATTTCTTCGATCTTTTCCATACTGACTGGACGTTTTTCACAAGCCTTAACCAGACCCGTAATGATTTTCATTCGATCAAAAAGCTGACGGCGTCCATCCCTTTTGATCACCATCTGTGGAGCATGTTCCACATACTCATAGGTAGTGAATCGCTCTTCGCACTTGAGGCATTCCCTTCGACGACGAATGGAGCTTCCATCACCATTCAAGCGCGAGTCAATAACTTTGGTCTCTTTGTAATCGCATGCTGGACACTTCAAGACGGTAACCTCTTATAAGTCCGGATACAATGGGAACTCTTTGGTTAATTGCAAAACGTGTTCTCTGACCCGACTCAAAACCTCTTCACTGCTGCGATTGACAATCGCCTCGTCGAGCAATTCCGCAACACGTTCCATGTCGCGCTCCTTCATCCCGCGCGTAGTCAATGCCGGTGTCCCGATTCGAATACCACTGGTGACCATGGGGCTTTCCGGATCATATGGAATCAAATTCTTATTCACGGTGATGTGAACTTTATCAAGAAGCTCCGAAGCTTCTTTGCCTGTAATCTTTTTAGGCCGCAAGTCCACCATAAAAAGATGGTTGTCCGTTCCGCCGGAAGTGATCCGATAGCCCACTTGAGCCATTTTGGCTGCAAATGTTTTCGCATTCTTGATAATTTGCGCCTGATATTCTTTAAATGCAGGACTCAACGCCTCTTTCAAAGAGACCGCCTTGGCTGCAATCACATGCATCAAAGGCCCGCCCTGGATTCCCGGGAAAATATTCGCATCAATCTTTTTAGCAAATTCTTCACGACAAAGAATCATTCCTCCTCGAGGACCACGGAGGGTTTTGTGAGTTGTCGTCGTGACAAATTCGGCATATGGAACCGGATTCGGATGTAACCCTGCCGCCACCAACCCCGCAATGTGCGCCATGTCTACAAACAAGACCGCTCCAACGCTGTCGCAAATTTCGCGGAATCTCTTAAAATCAATGATCCGCGGATACGCCGAAGCACCCGCCAAAATCATTTTGGGCTTGTGCTCCTTGGCGAGGGCTTCGATCTCGTCATAATCCAAGCGCTCGGTTTCTCGATTGACCTTATATCCAATCACATGATATGTCTTTCCTGAAAAATTCATTTTATGACCATGGGTCAAATGACCTCCACAAGCCAAATCCAACCCTAAAACCGTATCGCCCGGATTCAAGGCCACATTGTAAACGGCATTATTGGCTTGAGATCCTGAATGAGGTTGAACATTGACATATTCTGCCCCAAAAAGTTTCTTGGCGCGCTCAATGGCCAAAGTTTCGACGACATCCACATACTCACATCCGCCATACCAACGTCGGCCCGGATAACCTTCAGCATACTTGTTGGTCATCACCGACCCCTGGGCTTCCAAGACCGCCTCGGAAACAATATTTTCAGAAGCAATGAGCTCCAAATTATTTCGTTGTCTTTGCAATTCTTGACGAATCGCCTGATGAACTTCTGGATCGGTTGTTTTCAAATGTTGCATGACTTGCCCCTTTTCTTCATGTTCTTTGACGATGCTCATCCCCACTCCTTGTTATTGCTCTTTTAAAAACTTCTTCTCAATGGACTTGATCTGTTCCACCCGACGAAGATGACGTCCCGCCTCAAATTCAGTTTTCAGCCAAACGTCGATGATTTCGGTAATGGAATCTTGCCCCACAAACTTAGAACCCAACACCAAGATGTTGGAATTGTTGTGTTGACGTGACAAAACCGCGGCTTCTTTGTTATAACACAGCGCGGCATACGCTCCAGGGACCTTATTAGCAGCAATCGTATGGCCAATTCCCGTCATGCAAATCAAGATCCCTCGAGAGTTGATGGTTTGAACAACTTGCTCAGCCACCTCCAATGCAATTTTGGGATAATCACAAGAAATGCCTTCTTCATGAGTTCCCATATCCACAAGAGTGTGCCCTTGCGCTCTGAAAAAATCAATCACATCTTTTTTAAGAGCAAAACCCCGGTGATCCGCTCCGACAAAAATTTTCATAACTTCACCTTTCTTACCAAGGACCTATAATAATTTTACCAAGTGCTCCAGGGCATCCTTGATCGTCAGCATACATTCTTCGTAAGCCTCAGCCGGTTTACCAATGGGATCAGGGATATCCAAATTGACTCCCAACGATGATGCGCCACCGGCAAATTCTTTCAAGAGATAAACTCTTTTCTCAACGCCAGGAACGCGCTCTAAAACCTGTTGCCGATGATTGCGCGTCATGACCAGAATCAAATCCGCCTTGCTCAACATGATGGTGTTCACGGGACGAGAAACATGCCCTCGAGCATCAATGCCTTCTCGTCGTAAAACCATCACGGTCTCGGCACTGGCTGACGATTGCAAGAAAACCCCTGTTCCGGCAGAAAAAACTTCCACATCATCCCGATCTTTGAGCATGTTCCTCAAGAGATATTCCCCCATGACCGAACGGCAACTGTTTCCTGTACAAACAAACAAGATCGTTTTGCGCTGGGTGATCCGATCCACATCTTGCTGAGCAATGACACCCTCGCGCAACACTGTAGGTTTTTCTTGCGTGAAATCAACAACCGATGACGCCTGGCCAATCCGCGCGGCTCCTCCATCGATAGCCACATCCACCAATCCATCGAGATCACGCAAGGCTTCTTGACATGTCCGAGGTGGAGGATTGCCTTCGATATTGGCGGAAGGCGCTGCCACGGTACACTGAGATTCCTGAACCAAACTCAAGGCAATTTTATGATGCGGCATCCGCACACCGATGGTGTCTCGCTCCTCATGATCCGGAACAACCACCGTCAATGGACCCGGCCAATACTCGTCAATCAATTTATAAAGAATAGGCTCTCGATACGACGTGTAATTCGTAATCAACCCCTTTTGCGCAATCAAAACTGAAAAATGTTTTCCTTCCGAACGACGCTTGACCTCCCGCAATCGTGCCATGGCTTGCAGATCATTATAGTTGACT
>JANLHA010000119.1 GCA_024653845.1 Candidatus Omnitrophota bacterium
ATCCCCATCACAAACAACAGTGCCCCTGGGATCACCATGCTCAAACGCCATCCTAACGATTCGCTGACTCCCAAACTTAAAACGCTGGTCAAAATCAACGGCATGACCATTTGAGTCACGCCTCCCCCCATGTTTCCCCAACCCGCGACGGTTCCATTGGCAGTTCCTACACAGTTGGGAGCAAACATCACCGAGGCGTGGTATTGCGTGATGACAAAGGAAGCCCCAATGGCGCCAATGGCCAAACGAAACAAAAGAAACGTTTCGTAATTGTGCGCCAAACCAATCCCCATGATGGGAAGAGATCCCAACATCAACAATATCGCATAAGCCCTGCGAGCGCCAATGCGATCACACAACCATCCCATGATCAGTCGAACGAGAATGGTGATGGCCACCGAAGCGATCATCGTATTGCCAATTTGAACTTTCGTCAAACCCAGATCCTCTCGAATGAGCGGCATCAAAGGTGCGACAGCAAACCAACCAAAAAAACTCAAGAAAAAAGCCATCCATGTCATATGAAATGTTTGCATGGGGATGGACCGTAAATCAAAAAGATTGACCTTCATCGCTTTATTGGTTTTCATGATGCGCCTCCTTCATGGAACTGCCTGTTAGATGCACACGAGGGAATTCAACTTGAATCTTTCCCTGGTCTTCCCAGGCTTTGTAAGTTTTGATACACTCCTGAGCTTCATGACCTTGTCCGGTCTTCAAATCAAATTTGTGCCCATGCAAAGGACAAATCACTTTCCCCTCGCCAAAAACGCCTTCGGACAACGGTCCTCGTCGGTGAGGACATTGATTTTCGATGGCAAAAAGTTCGCCACTGCGAGATCGAAAAATAGCAATCTCTTCTCCTTGAATCACAAAACATCGCGCTTGCCCTATCGAAATTTGGTTTATCGTTCCCAAATTGAGAATTCCCTGTTTTGACATGTTTGTCTCCTTATCCATTGCTCTCGGCCATATTGATCACTTCGACCATCTTGGGCCCTTCGAATTGTTCCGGATAAGCCGGATTCTCGGCTTCTTTCCATGGATCTTTGTAAGCATCCACCGCTTCTTGGATTCGCTCGTCGAGCTGAGAACAAATTCCTAAAGAATCCTCAATCAAAATGCTTTTCAAAACGTCGATCCCGATGCGCTCGACAAATCCATACGTACGTTCCAAATATTTGGCGTGTTCGCGGTAATACTGAATAAAACGGCCGGTCTGCTGTAAAACATCCTCATGCGTGTCGACGGTGCACAAAAGATCGCCTTTGCGAACTGTGCTTCCCGCCGCTCCTCCGACGTAAATTTCCCATTTCCCGCCTTCAATTGCGACCGCTCCGATATCTTTGACATACGCCTCAGCACAGTTTCGAGGACATCCTGTGGCTGCAAGCTTCATTTTGTGCGGCGACTCAATTCCCTGGAAACGATATTCGATCTTTTGCGCCAAAGAAATCGAGTCGCCAACACCATATCGACAAAAATCGCTACCCACGCAACTCTTGCAGGTACGAAAACTCTTGGTATACGCATGCCCGCTGGGCATCCCTAAATCTTTCCAAACATGGGGAAGATCTTCCTTTTTAATCCCTAAAAGATCGATACGCTGCCCGCCGGTGATTTTTACCATTGGCACATGATATTTTTGAGCCACTTGCGCAATGCGCATGAGCTCGTCGGGAGACGTGACACCTCCATAAATTCTCGGCACCACGGAAAACGTTCCATCTTTTTGAATATTGGCATGAACGCGATCATTGATGAACCGCGCGTCACGTTCATCTTCATAATCTTTGGGCCAAATGATTTTTAAAAGCGAAGCCAATCCCACCTTGCTGTCGACATGTTCTTTCCCATCTGCAAGTTCACGGAAAACAGCGCTCACGGATTTGAGCCCACGGTTACGGACTTCTCGCATCAACTGCGATTTTTCCAAAGGCACGCCAGGCACATAATAATGCTCGCTCGTGTCATATAAAACTTCTCCGACGGCGGCTTCGATGATCTGCGCGATGAGCCCTCGACACGAACCGCATCCTTTTCCCGCTTTGGTGGCTTGCCCTACAGCCGCAACGCTCGTGCATTGTTTTTCGGTGATCGCATCAACGATGGTTTTCTTGCAGACGCCATTGCAGTTGCAGACTTGCGCGCCGTCGGGCAAATCCCGAACGTCGATCAACCCTGTGCTTGGCACCGAACCAAAAAGAATTTCTGCCCGATTTTCTGGGACCTTCACTTGATTCTTAAACATCCGCATCAAATTATCCGCAAGTTCGGTATCACCCAAAAGGATCACGCCGAGGATCTTGTCATCCCGAACAATCATCTTTTTGTAAATTCCACGGTTAGGGTCCCGATAAATGATCACTTCATCATTGGGTTGGCTGGGATTCTTTTCTCCCAACGACATCAGCTCAACACCCATCACTTTCAATTTCGTTCCAATTTTGGATCCGACGTAACTGGCATCTTTTCCTGTCTCGCTCAAAATTTCCGCCACGACACGCGTCTGTTCCCAAATGGGTTCGACCAATCCGTACAAAACACCTCTGTGTTCGACACATTCTCCGACGGAGAAAATGTCGGGGTCGCTGGTGCGCATCTGATCATCACAAACAATTCCCTTATTGACTTTCAATCCTGAAGCCACCGCGATCTCGGTAATCGGACGAATCCCAGCGCTGATCACCAACATGTCAGTCAACAATTCGCTCCCGTCCTGAAATTTCAAACCACGGATGCGGCCTCCTTCTCCAATAATCTCAGACGTGACCTGCCCCGTCATCACACGCACCCCCATGGCTTCCATCGTGCGTTTCAAAATGTGTGCAGCTTCCAAATCCAATTGGGCGGGCATCAACTGAGGAGCAGCCTCAAGGACGGTCACTTCAACATCATGCGTCATGAGTCCTCGAGCAGCCTCAAGGCCCAAAAGCCCTCCCCCAATGACCACTGCCCTTTGACACCCTCGAGCATATTCCGCAATTTTAGCGCAATCATCAATCGTACGAAATTGAAAGACGCCTGCCTGATCCGCCCCCGTCAAGGGTGGCACAAACGGACGGGAACCTGTTGCGATAATCACATGGTCGTACGGCTCCTCTATCAACTCATCGGTTGATTGAGACAACTGGGCAGCATAAGGAACATCGTCCTGAGCAAGTTTTTTTCCGATAACGACCCGACAATCACGATCAATCTTGAATGCCTTGACCCCACGATGCAGGACAATATGGTTTTCCTGATACCACGTTAACGGATTAATGAAAATCTCTTGCGGCGACTGGGTCTGATTCAGGACATTGCTCAAAAGGATCCGATTATAATTACCGTAGGGTTCAGCACCAAACATCACAATTTCAAATTTGTCCGAAGCCAAAGCAAGGATCTCTTCAGCCACTCTTGCACCCGCCATCCCGTTTCCAATCACGACCAACTTCTTTTTCATATTTTCCAACCTCCTCTAAAAATAAAATCCCAAACCAGACCTGTCGTGGTCGAGCTTGGGACGTCTTTGCCCACAAATAAAAAACCCAACTCCCCTAATCGGGTGTTGGGCGTCAATGTCCTTTAAGTTTCTTCACTGAAACGGATCATCCGGGACTTCTTTGCCACCTGATGATCCTCTAACATTTCGAAGTATATAATCTCTGCATAGTCCTGTCAAGGGAATCTTTTCAAAGCCGCGCATGTTCCTTCAAATCTTGCGCTGAAACTCATCCATCAAAATGATGGATTCCGCAATGTCTTTCATCGAATGGCATGTGTCCATGCTTTTTTTATGAATCATTTTATACGCCGCATCTTCGGAGAGATTGTTCATTCTTATCAAAATGCCTTTGGCCCGCTCAATCAACTTGCGCGTTTCCAGCGCTTCTTTGGCTTTAAGGGTTTCTTCCATCAACTTGGTGTTCTCGACGGCAACGGCGGCTTGGTTCGCGACAACTTGCAAGACATCGACTTCTTCTTTGTCAAACTGATGTTTTTCTTTGGTATAGACATTGATGACCCCAATGACTTTTTCTTTAACGATCATGGGGACAGCTACCATCGACGTCAAATTTTCTTTTTGGGCCAATTCGCGATAGGCATATCGCTTTTCTGTCTGGACATCTTCAACGGCGATCGGCCGTTTGCTGCGAACAACCTCTCCGACCAAACTGTCTGCAACTTTAAGGCTTGGCTTTTTGCGATACTCTTGACTCAAGGCCTGGGTCGCTTTAATCGTCAACTCTTCTCCTTTTTCATCGAGAAGCATGATGGAACAAATTTTAGAATTGAGCATCTCCGCAGTCACAACGACAATCAAACTTAAAATCTCGTCGAGATAATGCTCTGACGTGATTGAGTGGCTCACTTTCATCAAGCTGTCAAACTGCATCGCCTTTTGCTTGGTGTCTTCATAAAGCCGCGCGTGTTCAATCACCCCGCCGATTTGTTTGGCAATGCGGTTGATCAAGTCAACGGTATTCTCGGCATATTCATGAGGCTTGCGATGCTGCACATTGATAACACCGCTGACGCGCCCTTTATAAATAATGGGAACGGAAAGAAACGCTTCATATCGATCCTCGGGCAAAACGTCGAGACTTTTGAAACGACTATCCTCGTAAGCATTTTTTTCAATGGCCACCGGTTTGTTATGTTCCGCGACCCATCCCGTAATCCCTTCGCCAATGCGCAATGAAATATTGCCCAACTCTTTTTGATGGGGAATTTTAGAAGCCATCAATGTTAAATTTTCTTCTTTCTGATCAAAAAGATAAATGAAAACCGAATCGGCAGTAGTCATTTCATTGACAATCCCGACGACATCTTGCAAGATCGGCGAAAGATCTAGATCCGCGCAGGTAATTTCAAC
>JANLHA010000122.1 GCA_024653845.1 Candidatus Omnitrophota bacterium
CCTCAAAATTACATCTGATTAATCTTCTCCAACTCAAAAGCTGCGTGCAACGATTTGGCCGCCTTATCCGCATTGCCAGAATGAATAATACATGAAATGCTGATCTCCGACGTAGTAATCATTTCAATATTAATTTTTCGTTTAGCCAATGTCTGAAACATTTTGGCCGCAATCCCATGATGTGAACGCATCCCTGATCCGACAATTGAAACTCGTGCAACATTTTTATCGTGCTGAACTTCCCCCGCACCAATTTTCTTTGAAATTTTCTCAGTCGCTTTAATAGCTTTATCAAGATCCGTCTTTGCAACTGTAAATGAAATGTCAGTCAACCGTGTATGGCTCACGTTTTGGACGATCGTATCCACGCTGATCCCAACTTTGGAAATTTCATTAAAAATATAAGCCGCTACACCGGGCTTATCAGGAACAGCACAAATGGTAATCTTGGCTTCCGATTTGTCGCATGTGATCCCTCGAACAGAAACTTCTTCCAGTTTTTCATCTCTCTTCAGAATCATGGTTCCTTCCTCCTTAACAAAACTTGATCGAACGTGAATCGGGATGTTAAATCGTTTCGCCACTTCAATCGAACGGGCCTGCATGACTTGGGCTCCAAGCGAAGCCATTTCTAACATTTCTTCAAATGTGATTTGTTTCAATTTTTGGGCTTCTTTAACAACACGTGGATCCGTCGTGTAAATCCCGGGCACATCGGTAAAAATTTCACAAACATCTGCATGCAACGTCTTGGCCAAAGCCACGGCTGTCAAGTCCGAGCCTCCCCGACCTAATGTTGTGATGTCATGATTTTCAGCAATTCCCTGATACCCTGCAACAATGACAATTTTTCCTTCCTTGAGAGCTTTACGAATCCTTCGAGCATCGATTTTATGGATTCTCGCCTTGGTGTACAACCCATCAGTCTTGATTCCAACTTGTCCACCCGTAAAAGAGATCGAATCGTGCCCCAACTCTTTAATCGCAATGGCCAGCAACGCGCAAGACACCTGCTCCCCCGTCGACATAAGCATATCCATCTCACGGTCTGGAGGATTTTGACTCAACTGAAGGGCCAATGCCTCCAATTCATCCGTCGTATCACCAAGCGCAGAAACCACAACCACCAATTGATTAGTTTTTGTTTTTGTCTCCAAAACCCGTTGGGCCACATTCTTGATTCGGTCAACATTTGCGACCGAAGACCCTCCAAACTTCTGAACAATCAACTGTTTTCGTCGAGACATTTGCTTATACTCCTTTTAACCATTTTTCTTCATAAAAAACTTCATCAGGTCTTCACCGCTTTTAAATTTCAACCCTCCATGGCGAGCAGAGCTTTCGTCGTAATTTTCGGCCCCTTGCGCAGGAACACCTTTACCATACATTACAAAACAGACAGGTTCTCGCGTATGCGTTCTTTTCTTAACAGGGGTGGGGTGATCCGGCAAAACCAAAATGCGGACATCATCTCCTTCGGAAAAATGATTCAAGACGGTTCCGACAATCTCTCGATCAATGTGTTCAATGCATGAAATTTTGGCTTTCGTATCTCCATTGTGTCCAGCTTCATCAGGCCCTTCGATATGGATAAAAACAAAATCTTTATTCTTGAGCGCCTTCAACGCATATTCGGCTTTGCCTAAATAATTGGTGTCATAATATCCCGTTGCTCCCGGGACATCAATGACTTCAAGTCCTGCCAACCGCCCGATCCCATTGACTAAATCAACGGCAGAAATGATCGCGCCATCAACACCAAATCGTTCTTTAAATGCCGTGAGCTTGGGACGACTCCCTTGTCCCCAAAGCCAAATCGCGTTCGCTGGATTTTCTTTAAGGTCAAGGCGAGTGCGATTGATCTGTTGATTCTGCAAAATGCTTTGTGCCTTCTCCATCAGCCTCAAAAGAAGCTGGGCATGCGTTCCATGAGGAAGCCACTTTTCAATATCTTGTCCTAAGATATCGTGAGGCGGCGTACATTTGATCTTCACAAATTCCGCAGCAAATGGAGTCTTCAAAATCATCAGATGCCGATAACTTTTCCCTGCAATAAATTTGACATTGGAATCTCCAATGTCTTGGTTCAACGCATCGATCAGACGAGCGGCTTCCGCTGTTGAAATATGCCCGGCGCTGTAATCCGCCATTTGACGATCCACAATCGTCACCAAATTGCAACGAAACGCGATTTCATCATCTGCAAGAACAACACCTAAATTCGCGGCCTCCAAAGGCGCACGACCCGTAAAACACGTCGTGGGATCATACCCCATCAAAGCCAAATTTCCAATGTCTGATCCTGGTGACAATTGGTCCGGAATGGTTTTGACCAACCCAACATAGCCATTCTTGGCCATAAAATCCATGTTCGCTGTATGAGCGGCCTCTAAAGGAGTGTGACCTCCTAATTCATCAAGAGGTTCATCCGCCATACCATCTGGAACAATAAGAATATATTTCATAGAGCGCTGGTGAGAGTTTTTATCAATTTCTGAACGAGTTCCGGTCGAGATTTGGCTTGTCCAAGGATCACGTCTTCGTCTTCTCCGAGGAGATAAGCATGATAACCTCCTTGAAAACTATTCGCGACCACAAGATCACAATGCGCACTTTCCATCAACCCTCGACTGACTCGGAAAAGTTGATCTTTCGTAGCCGTTGTTTCAAGCTTAAATCCCACCAAAAAACTCTTTGGAGATAAACGTTTGATTTTTAAAATCAATTTTTCCGTCGGAATCAATGTCAACTGCCATGTTTCACGATAAGAACCAATCTTTTCTTGCAAGGGTTTTTCAAGACGATAATCCGCAACCGCTGCTGCATGAATCACAACATCATAGGATTTTTTCAATTCTTCTTTGAGCAATTTTTTCAGCTCATCAAAAAAACAGAACTTTCGAATCCGCACCGACGACGATTTCAATGGCTCTTGCACAGGACCCTCAAGAAGCGTCACCTTGCCCCCCGCTTTCTGACAGGCCTTGGTCAAAAGTTTCCCCAATTCTCCTGTCGAGCGGTTACTGATGACCCGCACAGGATCTAAGGGAACCCATGTGGGACCAGAAGTGATCAAAATTTTTTTATTTTTTAAAGACATAATTTTTAATATCAGCGGGTCCTGTCCCTGCGGTATCCCACCGTCTTCGCTTCCGCTACGACGTCGGGACCCCCTCCTCCGGGCCACCCGCTAATTTATAATCCGATTTCTTTTAAAATTTTATTTTTATCGGGTTCCAAAGTGACCGGTTGCTGCACACATTTGATCGCTGCATTCGGATCTTTCAACCCATGCCCAGTCAATGTGCAAACAATGGTCGCTCCTTTGAATTTTGCAAAATAACCTTTTTTGTGAAGCTTTAAAATCCCGGCCACTGAAGCTGCCGAAGCCGGTTCAACAAAAACTCCACTTCCTCCGGCCAAAATTTGATACGCTTCCAAAATTTCTTCGTCGGTCACCGCATCAATAAGTCCCTCCGATTCATCTCGTGCATTCTCCGCCAATTTCCAACTGGCCGGATTTCCAATCCGGATAGCTGTCGCGATGGTTTCAGGGTTCTCAACGATTTTGCCCAAAACAATCGGTGCCGCGCCAGCCGCCTGAAATCCTAACATTTTTGGGACAGATGAGACCTTGCCAGCTTTTCGATACTCTTGGTAACCTTTCCAATAAGCTGTAATATTTCCCGCATTTCCAACGGGAATCGCATGAAATTCCGGAGCTTTTCCCAACGCATCACACACCTCAAACGCGCCCGTCTTTTGTCCTTCGATCCGAAAAGGATTGATCGAATTGACCAATTCCACCGGATGACTTGATGTGATTTCTTTGACCAACGTCAACGCATCATCAAAGTTTCCCTTGATGGCAATCACTTTGGCTCGGTGAATCATCGCCTGAGCCAGTTTTCCCAACGCAATATTCCCGTCAGGAATCAACACAACACATTGCATATTTTCAGCCCGTGCCGTATAGGCTGCTGCAGAAGCGGACGTATTTCCCGTCGAAGCGCACATGACGACCCTAGCGCCCTTCTCTTTGGCCTTGGAAATCGCCATGGTCATACCACGGTCTTTGAAAGACCCCGTCGGGTTAAGCCCCTCGTACTTCAAATAAACTTCAAGGCCTAATTCTTTCGAAAGGTCATGAGCCTTAATCAACGGAGTATTGCCTTCATGCAAACTCACAATAGGAGTCTTGTCAGTGACAGGCAAAAACTCACGATAGCGATTAATGATTCCGGTATATCGCATGACATTCAACTCTTTTTTAAATGCCTCTTTCCGAAGGCAAATTTTCCATACGGATAGCCACGGGCCTTGCAGCAACGATGGGCAACTGATAAATTTTATTCAACGCTAGACGCAACTCCCGCTCTGGGGCCGGCTCCGTCAAAATGATGAGAGGCACAATCTTGGCAGGATTATGTGCACGCTGTGTCACTGAGTTGATGCCAACTCCATGTTGAGCAAGAATGCCAGCAATTTGAGCCAAGACTCCTGGCTTATCCTTGGCCATGAATCTCAAGTAAAATTCCGTTGAGATTTCATCAATTTTCTTAATGGAGATCGACGGATCCTCTTGATACAAATTCGCAAGCATAAAAGATGAAGGGCTTCCTTGCCGAGAGGCAAGAGCCATCAAATCACTAATCACTCCAGAGGCAGCAGCCATCTGTCCGGCACCCTGCCCCGAAAGTAAAATATCACCCAAGGGGTCGGCATCAATGAAAATCGCGTTGAAAATTCCATTGATCGATGCAACAGGATGTTCTTGCGAAATCAGCGTCGGGTGCACGCGCGCTTCGATTTGACCATTGGATTTTTTCGCAATCCCCAAAAGCTTAATCGCCAATCCTAAACTTTCCGCGTATTCAATGTCATCGTGGGAAATGTGTGTGATCCCTTCGGTATGAATATCTTTTTGCGTGATGAATTTACCCAAAGTCAAAGAAACCAAAATTGCCAACTTATGAGCAGAGTCAGTACCATTGATATCAAACGCTGGATTACTCTCAGCATATCCCATACGCTGGGCTTCCGCCAACGCCTGCTCAAACGTGCAATGAGTACGGGTCATTTCACTCAAAATGTAATTGCATGTCCCATTGATAATTCCATACAAACCATGGAATTGATTACCAGCAATTCCTTCCGTGACCATCTTGATCAATGGAACTCCCGCCATTACCGAGGATTCAAAATAAATATTCCGGTTATATTTATGGGCTGCTTGAAAAAAATCCTTACCGTGATTAGCAATCAATTGTTTATTAGCCGTAATGACGTGCTTACCGTTTTTAAGAGCTCCTAAAACAATTTCTTTCGCCGGATGTAGTCCGCCAATCAATTCCACAATCACGTCGATTTCGGGATCGGCAAGGATTTTATGGACATCTTTTGTCAGATACACCTTCCCCAATCCTCGAGGAAGCTTTTGATGAATGCGACGATCGCAAACCGCTTTCAAGACGAGTTCATAAGGAAATTTGGAAGAAAAATATTCCCGATGATGTCGCAAAAATTTAACAACACCGGAACCCACATTTCCGTAGCCAATGAGTCCTATGCGTACTTTATTCATCGTTTTCTTTGGTGACCGTTTCGAAATGTTTGATCAGTTTCTGTAGGACGGATTTCGTCGAGGGAGGGATCTCATCAAATTTCAGACGGGTTTCATAAATAATATCTTTGACGCGCTCATGAGATTCCAACACCGTTCCATTCAAAACAAGTAACGTTGAGATAAAAGACGTCTTCAACTCCACACCTAACCTAGCCATTCGAGGGAAAGATTTTTCCGTAACCAAACACATCCCGCCCAAGCTGATATTTTTAAGCTGTGAAGTCGAATATTTTCTCTCTGGGTGCTCTAAATCAAAATATCTTAAGAGAAAATTCTTCTTAATTCTCGCATACTGGCGACGTTCCGCGAGGATTTGCTCTTGAGTTTTTTTCTTTCCTAATGCCATAGTCATATCCATCGGAGCGCTGGGATTTGAACCCAGGACCTCTTGTACCCCATACAAGTGCGCTAGCCAGCTGCGCTACGCCCCGAAAACTAATGTTTCATAAGTCTTTATAGACGGGCATTATACTATAATCTTAATAGGACGCAAAGAAAAAGTTGGCAATTATTAATATGAAAAGCCAATAAGAGAACTTACTTCTGCGGGATCGAAAAGCTAATTCTGGTGCCCTGGGCAACTTTGCTTTCGGCAGCGATTTCTCCCTCATGGAGCTCAATGATTTTATGAGCCACATAAAGCCCTAAGCCCAAGCCTTTCTGGGAATCGCCATGGGAAAATTTCTGAAAAATATGAGGAAGACGATCTTCTGCAATCCCAGGACCGGTATCAGAGACCATACAGATAACTTTTTGACGATCCACTTTAATTATCACTTCAATCGAGCCTTGAGTGGTAAATTTTAGAGCATTATCTAAAAGATTTGATAAAACTTGCGCAATACGATCCCGGTCAGCAAAAACAAGAATAGAGCGTTGATTCCAATTCTTCTTCAATACAATCCCCTTTTTCTCCACCGACGCCTGAGAAGAAGACACAATCTCTTCTACCATTTCAACAAAATTGAAATATTGCTTATTGATTTGAAATTTACCAAAATCCAAACGCGTACTATCTAAAAGTTCCGCAACAATTTTCTGAAGACGTGTGATGTTATTAAGCGCAATATTTAAAAAATGTTTCTGGTCTTCATTCAATGGCCCCTTAATGCCTTCAACAATTTGGCTCACCGCTTCTTTAGTCACTGCAAGTGGATTGCTCAGCTCATGATTGACATAACTGATCAGTTCTTCCTTGACCCTTTCCAAATGTTGGCGTTCAATCGCATAAAGAATAGTTTTTAGAAACACCTCCTCAGAAACTTTCCCCTTAACCAAATAATCTTGAGCTCCCCGCCGTAAAGATTCCACCCCAGCCTGTTCATCATCGAGACCGGTAACAATAATCACCGGCACGTCACGTTTCTGCAAACGAAACCTTGTCAACGTGTCAAAGCCATAACTATCTGGCAAGAAAAGATCCAACAACACCACATCAAATTTTTCCTGAGATAAAATTCGTAACGCCTCCTCCAAACGATCCACATGCTTGAAAGACCATTGATATTTGCTATTCAGGGACAATGTTTCCATCAAAAGTTCAGCATCACTCAAATTATCTTCCACAATCAGAAGGCGCATTTTCTGGTCTTTCTTCCCGGCTTGATTCATCACCTCCAATGGAAGATTGGGGAAAGACTCTTTTTTCATATCACGGATCACCGTAATCAGACGACCCAATCCCGAGTCTTTCTTGATATAACAACTTGGATTCAATCGATGCAGGTCAAAAAAATCCTGATCCAATTGCGAGGTAGTCAAAATGATCACTGGAATTTCTTTCAATTTCTCATTTTCATGAATTTCTTTAAGGACATCCTCTCCTCGTTTTTTAGGCAAATTGAGGTCCAGAATGATCACTTCAGGGACGCAGGCATCTTTATAAAATCCCTCCCTGTTTAAATATCTCAAGGCTTCTTCCCCATCATAAACAATATTTAATCGAATTTCCAAATGTTCCTCTTCAAAAACTTCTTTGACCAAATCTACATCTTCTAGACTATCCTCGACAAGAAGAACTTCAAGGGTCTTGTTTTGCATTTTTTGTATCATCGCTCAAGTTCCTTTCTCAAAATTCGTCATTACCATTTCTTTAGCATGTTTCGATTCAATCTTAGGTAACGTAAAAAAGAATGTGCTTCCTTTTCCAGGCTGAGATTCAACCCATATTTTGCCTCGATGAGTTTCGACAATTTTTTTACAAATAGCCAAACCTATCCCCGTCCCTGGATATTCCTCTCTGGTATGGAGACGTCTAAAAATTTCAAAAATCTGCTCTTGATATTGGGGTTCAATTCCAATCCCATTGTCTTGAATCGAAAATAACCAATCAACATTCTGCAACTTGGCAGAAACACGGATCTGCGGCTCTTGGTCCTTACAATACTTGATGGCATTACTGATCAAATTTTGAAAAAGTTGAGTCAATTGCAATGGATTTCCCCACACCCATGGTAATTCTTCACAAGTGATCTTAGCCTGATATTTCTTGATCATCAAATCGAGATTCTCGACGGCTTGGCTAAAAATGCGGTTCATGTCAACGTCCTGGTAAGAAGCTTCCTTCCCAAGACGAGAATACATCAATAGACCCTGAATCATGTCCTGCATACGTCCAACATTATTGATGATGTAATGGATATATTTCCCCGTCGTAGCGTCTACATGCTCTTTATTTTTCTTAGCCCAGAGTTGCACATAACTGGAAACGATTCTTAAGGGCTCTTGCAAATCATGCGAAGCGACAAAGGCAAATTGCTCAAGCTGTTTATTGCTTTCTTGTAGAGCTTGGGTGTAACGTTGAATCCTTTCTTCGGTTTTTTTCCGTTCGGTAATATCCACGATGGAGGCAAGCACAAAAATTTCTCCCATAATTTCCACCGGCGTCAATCCAATCTCAACTGGAACTTCTGTACCATCTTTACGCAACCCATAAAGGTCTCGTCCAGCTCCCATCGGCCGTGGCTCTGGGTTACGAATGAACGCTTCCCGATATTCCTGATGTTTGCTTCGTACGGATTGAGGAACGAGAAACTCAATGGATTGCCCTATCAATTCTTCTCGAAGATAAGAAAATAATTGCTCTGCCATTTTGTTAATGAGCACAATTTTCCCTTGCCGATCAACCATGATCATAGCATGCGGAGAAAATTCCACCACTCGCTGGAACCGCTCTTCCGCTTGTTTTCTTTCGGTAATGTCATGACAATTGATGACGAGGGCTTCGATACTAGACTCTTGCAAAAAGTTGCTTCCCGTTCCCTCCATCCATCGCCAGGATCCATTTTTATGTCTGACCCGGCATTCCCCTGTCAAGGACATCGTCTTTTGTAAAATTTCTTTAAGGAGACTTTTAATATTTTCCACATCATCAGGATGAATCAATTCAAAAATATTCTTTCCCAAACGCTCTTCAACCGAATATCCTAAGAGGGTCTTCACAGATGGGCTGGTATAAAGGATCACTCCGTTAGGATCAATTTGCATGAGAAGATCAACACTATTTTCAATCAAAGTCCGAAACCATTTCTCCCTTTCCCTCAAGATATATTCCGCCTGCTTGAACACGGTGATGTCTCTCACAATTATCGAAGCGCCAATAAGATGACCCATTTCATCCTTGATAGGAGAAATGGTCAACGCCACATGAACTTGCTGTCCACTCTTTTTCTGATGGATCATTTCAGCATTCTTAATTGCTTGTCCATCCTTTAAGGCCTCCAAAAATTTCTTCCACTGAGCTTTCCCATGAGGGGCAATCAAAAGATTGATCGATTTACCTATGATTTCTTCATAAGAATATCCATATAATTCCTCGGCCCCAGGATTCCATGTGGTCACAGCCCCCTCAAGTGTTTGACCAATGATAGCTTCTTGAGAAGATTCAATGATGGCTTTCCCCATGGGCGAGGAAAGACTCATAAAGGCCCCCTGATAGCCTTGAGGAACCTCTGAAGAAGATTTTGATTTTCTGAATTGTTGATAATACGCGTAAAGCAGAATAAAAAGAAGAGCACAATTGACAATAATCAGGATGGAGAGAACGACCATCAACATAAATATTTTCAGTCTTTAGTTTTTTCTTTCTTTAGCTTCTTGATGCGATAAAGAGCAAAATCTGCCTGACGAACAAGGGCATAACGATCCATTTTGTCTCGATAAGAAGTCACGCCAATGCTAACTGTGATTTTACGGTGCAAGTTTAAATTTTGAACCGCAGTTTCAATTTTCTGTGCAACAAGATTAGCCTGCGATTCCGTGCTTTCAGGAAGAATCACAACAAATTCATCCCCAGCATAGCGACAAAGGACATCCACTTTCCGTAAACATCCTCTCATGGCTTTTCCAATTTATTTAAGAAGTTGGTCGCCGTCGACATGTCCAAATCGATCATTATAAGATTTGAAATCATCCACATCGACCATCAATAAACATAGCTTACCAGGATAACGTTCCAAGCGATGAATTTCGTATTCCAATGTTTTTGAAAAATAACGATAGTTATACATTTCGGTTAAAGGATCGATGGTTGCCCAGTAATGCAATTTTTGATAAAGCTGAGACGCTTCCAACGCTACCGCAATCTGACGAGTGATCATACAAACAATTTTCAGGTCCGCTTCATTAAACACATGATCTTGGGTCTGCTTCTCGGAAACATTCAAGACTCCCTTAATCTGATCATTCAAAACAATCGGTGCACTGATAAAGGAGTCCCATCGGTAGGAAGAACGTCTTTCTCTCGGAGGATCCATTTCTTTCTCAATATCTTTGACCAAAATGGGTTTTCGCCTTTCTAAAACAATACCTGAAACAGGGTCTCCCCACTTGACACGTCTTTTGAGAAATTCTTCATCTTTAATACCCCATGCCCCCTTAATGGCTAAATCATAATGGTAATCGTCAAACATCATCAAAGAGCACCGACCCGCTTCCAACAATGAAGCTGTATTCTGCACAATAAAATCAACCAAATCCTCCATCTTGTGGATCTGATGAAGACCTGCTTCAATATTTAAAACTTGTTCCAATTTTAATTTTTCGTTTTCTAAAGCCCTTGTCAACTCCTCCAGCTTTTGTTTTATTCTGATCGTTTCTGTAAGATCCCGGGCAATCGTAGAAGCTCCGACAAATTTTTTCTCTTTATCAAAAATAGGAGAAATCGTCATGGAGACGTGAACCAACTCACCATTCTTCTTCCGACGGATGGTTTCAAAGTTGACAACCTTCTCACCACGCTGAATACGATGAAGAATTTCTTCCAATTCTTGCTTGCGATCTTCCGGAAAGATTTTTAAAATAGATTGACCAATCATGTCTTGAGCCAAATAACCGTAAAGTTTTTCAGCTCCAGCGTTCCAGCTGGTGACCACTCCTTCGAGAGTTTTTCCAATAATGGCATCAGACGTATTGTCGATAATGGTTGCCAAATAAGAGTCTTGTTCATTACGTAAAACCCGATTGATTTCAGGAAGAAGCATCTCTTTAAAAGAGGTTTTACTGACATAAGAATCTGCCTTGGATTGATAACCCGTCACACGATCGCGATCACTTTGCTTGGAAGTAAGGATAATGACAGGGATAGATGTCTCCAGATGAGATTTTAATCGTCGACAAACTTCAAAACCATCAATGCCGGGGAGGACAACATCGGCGATGACGAGGTCCGGGGTATTTTTCTTTGCTTTTTCCATCGCTTCTTCCCCAGAAGAAGCTGTTGTAACTTCATACCCATTAAGCTCGAGACGAGACTTGACCATCAAAGCCATGTCAGGTTCATCATCAACAACGAGGATTCGTTTGGGTAAGCGGGACATGTTGTATTATACCATTATTTTTAAGAACACACTTAATCAAAAAATAAAATTATTATCTAACATTTAACAGTGCATAACCGCGCAAAATGCTTTCTCCGATCATCTGCACAATATTTTTGTAATCTCCATAATCAGCTTTTCCCAAAGCCATATAATAGGCATACCGGTCATCAATGCTCACCAAAGTCGGAGCAAATCCCTGACTTAACAATTGGGCAATCATCAAAAGGCGTCCCACACGACCATTCCCGTCGAAAAAAGGATGAATGGCTTCAAACTCATAATGGGCTATGGCCACCTTCCCTATAGGGTCCTTACCATACTGCTGAAAATCTTTGATCAGCGCTCTCATTTTTAAAGGAACATCTTGATACGAAGGTAAAGCTTTATCGGTATTCGTCAAGTTGACATGCCCTGTTCGATATTTCCCAGGAAGCTTATTGGGAAAGTTATACATCACAATTTCATGCAATTTGAGAATGAAAGATTCATCAACTTTAAAGCCTGGCTTGACGTGATCGAGCAGGAAATCCAAAGCATTTTTATGGTTCACCGCTTCAAGGATTTCAAAAAGCTCTTTTCCGCGCGCCATCTTTCCTTTAAAAGCCAATTGAGTTTCCGCCATGGTCATGCGGCTTCCTTCAATGGCATTGGAATGATATGTCATTTCTAGAAAAAATTTTTCGCGAATTGCCAAATCGCTCTTTAGAAGTTGCAATGGATTCTGGGTTTTCTTTCGCAAATCTAAAATGACCGGCCGTAGATCCACATATTCTTTGAACAGCTGATCAATGTCTTTGGATTGAGCAGGATGCGGCGTGACTTTCTGATCTAGCCAACGATAAACCGTCTTATAAGTCACTTCAAGACGCCGGGCCAAATCGGAACGGGACATTTCTGTCGCTTCCAAAATTCTTTGAAGTTTTTCGTGATCTGTGAGTAAATATTTTTTCATAGCAATGGGACATTTATAATATATTACATTAAATACAATATACCATATGTCCTATTATATTTCAACAGTTTATTGTATTGCGGGATATGAATTACTCTGCGCCGCTGTCGCGCCCCATAAGATCGGCGACGGCTTTTTGAGGAAGTTTTCCCTGATGCAGGACCTTATAAATTTCTGTAGAAATTGGCATGCGGACTTTATATTTACGCGAAAGTCGATAAACGGCTTTGGCATTCTCCACACCCTCCGCAATCATGTCCATTGACGAGCTCACCTCCTGAAGAGACTTGCCCCTTCCAACCTGCTCTCCAACGGTACGGTTACGACTCTGCGGACTAAAACATGTGGTGACAAGATCGCCTAAACCAGCCAAACCAAAAAAAGTTTTTGATTGAGCACCCATCGCCTTACCTAAATGCGACATCTCAACTAAACTCCGTGTCAAAATGGCGGCTTTGGTATTTGTCCCATACCCCAATCCATCACAAACGCCACAAGCAATGGCAATCACATTTTTAAAGCTTCCTCCCAACTCCAATCCAATAACATCATTATTGGTATATATTCGAAATGTTTCAGAGTTGAAAACTTTTTGCAAGGCATTCGCCAAAACTCGATTCCGTGACGCAATCACCGCCGTCGAAGGCACACCTTTTGCCACTTCCATCGCAATGGTTGGCCCCGAAAGAACCGCCAATGGGATTGGTCCTAAAATCTCTTCAATCACTTCCGACATTCGTTTTAAAGTTTTGGTGTCAATGCCTTTGACCAGACTCAGCATTGGAACTTTTGTGGGATAAAGTTTCTTGGATTTCTTGAGAACATCAACAACAAACTGTGAAGGAACCGCTAAAATCATCAACTCTGCCGCTTGAAAAGCCTCTTCAAAAGAAGACGTAAGACGAATCTCCCTAGGGATTGTAATTCCTGGAAGAAATTTCTGATTGTATCCTGTGGACTGAATATTCTGGATGTTTTCAGAATATTCAGTCCACAG
>JANLHA010000123.1 GCA_024653845.1 Candidatus Omnitrophota bacterium
TTGCTTTTACTGACAAGCTTCACAATCTTCTTTCGGTTGAGCCAGCGGCGGTGTCACAACTTTCGCTGCCTGCGGTGCTTGATGCCGGCCACCAACAATATTACCCACATATTTTGCCTTGGTGATATCCAAAGTGCTTTTTTCAATGCGAGTTGCCCCCATGGATCTCAAATAATAGGTCGTCTTTAATCCTTTCTCCCACCCATAAAGATACATGTCGCTGATTTTTTGTCCGCTGGGCTTGGCTTGATAAAGATTAAGAGACTGCCCCATATCAATCCATTTTTGTCGTCGACTGGCGGCTTCGATCATCCATTCATACTCAATTTCAAAAGCGGTGACATATTTTTGTTTGACTTGAGTAGGAATGCGGTCAATTTCTTGAATGCTGCCGTCAAAATATTTAAGGTCATCAATCATTTCTTGGTCCCAAATTCCAAGCTTCTTAAGATCATAAACCAGATATTCATTGACGACGGTGAACTCTCCTGAAAGATTACTTTTGACAAAAATGTTCTTGTAAATGGGCTCAATAGAAGACGTAACTCCGACAATGTTGGCAATGGTTGCCGTTGGAGCAATCGCCATCACCAGGCTGTTTCGTAAACCATTTTGCTTGATGGCTTCTCGCACGGGAGTCCAATCCATTTTGGAAGATCGGTCGATATCCACATATCCCCCGCGTTCTTGTTCCAGCAGATCAATGGTGTCCAGGGGCAACATCCCTCGATCCCATTTGGATCCTTTATAAGTGGAGTATGTGCCTCGTTCTTTTGCCAGTTCCACAGAAGCCAAGATGGCATAGTATGAAATGGCTTCCATTGAGCTATCAGAAAATTCAATGGCCCCTTGTGAAGCATAGCTCATGTTTTGAATGAAAAGAGCATCTTGGAATCCCATGATACCTAATCCAATGGGACGATGACGTTGATTCGCTTGGCCCGCTTCTACCGTTGGATAATAGTTAATATCAATGACATTGTCGAGCATACGCACAGCCGTCAAGATGGTTTCTTTGAGTTTTTCAAAATTGAGACCATCAGGCGTTGTGTGAACAGCTAAATTGATTGACCCTAAATTGCAAACAGCGGTTTCATCTTTGGAGGTATTGAGAAGAATTTCAGTACAAAGATTTGAACTGTGCACAACCCCAACGTGATCTTGAGGTGATCGGATGTTAGATGGGTCTTTCCAGGTGATCCAAGGGTGGCCTGTTTCAAAAAGCATGCTGAGCATCTTTCGCCACAATTGAACTGCCGGTAATCGTTTGTAATGTTTGATCTCTCTTTGATCTGCCATCGCTTCATATTCGGCGTAGCGCTGTTCGAATTTTTTCCCATAAAGATGATGCAGGTCTGGCGCATCAGATGGACTAAAGAGGGTCCAATCTTGGTTAGACTTGACTCTCTTCATGAAAAGATCGGGGATCCAATTGGCCGTATGCATGTCATGTGTACGTCGACGATCATCACCAGTATTTTTTCTCAATTCCAGAAATTCTTCAATGTCCAAGTGCCAAACTTCAAGATAAGCGCACATCGCTCCTTGCCGTTTCCCGCCCTGATTGACAGCGATGGCTGTGTCATTGGCCACTTTCAAAAATGGAATAATGCCCTGGCTTTTTCCATTGGTCCCCTTGATGCGTGAACCCAACGCGCGAACACTCGTCCAGTCATTTCCTAAGCCGCCGCTCCATTTTGAAAGCATGGCATCATCTTGGATGCATTTGAAAATGTGATGCAAGTCGTCTTCGATGGTCGTTAAAAAGCAGGAAGACAATTGGGAATGACGGGACCCTGAATTGAATAGCGTCGGGGTCGAAGAAACAAATCGAAATGTTGAAAGCATATTATAAAATTCAACCGCTCGTTGATTTTTTTGAGCTCCCTCTTCTTTTGCCAACCCCATCGCAACGCGCATCCAAAAAATTTGCGGTAATTCCAATCGTCGTCCCTGCGAGTGAATGAAATAACGGTCATATAAAGTTTGAAGCCCCATGTATCGGAAAAGAAAATCTCGCTTCGCCTGGAAATGAATTCCCAAATATTGTAAATCGAACTCCAAAAGGTCAGGAGTCAAAAGTTCCAATTCAACGCCCTGTTTGATATATTCTGCAAAATAGCGAGGATATTCTACCTTAATCCCCTCAAAGCTCACATGGTGCCCAATGGCTTCTTGATATTCTTTCAAG
>JANLHA010000058.1 GCA_024653845.1 Candidatus Omnitrophota bacterium
AATTTAGCCTCGACATTGAATTCTCCAAATTTCAAATTCAGATTTGAATCCAATATACTTAGCTTATCAATGGCTATTTTTGCAGAGGCGCTATTGACATCGCTCTTAAGATTCACCTTGTCTAACTGCGCAACTACCGTTCCATTCTTGAGCAGCAACTCCTGAATCTTACGTTTCCAAATATCCCGAAGACGATACTCAATGCCAATTTCCTCAAAGTTCAGATCATAGATATCAGTTTTTTGAATTTTGACATTCAAAAAACTTAAGTGATGGGAAACTTGAAAATGGCAGCTTTTGATGGAGACGACCGTTGCACCCAAAGTTTTCTTGATTTGCTTTTGAGCGTAAAAAATTACCAGGGGTTTAAACGAAACACTGAGAACAATAAAAAGGCAGGCTATTAATATAAAAAATTGAGGGCGTTTCATAGGTCATTATTTCTTAAATTCAAAATCTTCCCAGCACTTTACTCGATCACGAATTAATCTCATTATCTCATTCGCTAAATTATAAATTTCATCACTATTTTTCTTTGAGTTCTCCCAATATTTAGGATCATGTCCATCAGTTTTTCTAAAATGTGCGTACTCTACAGCTTCTTTATAAGCTAAATGATCAAGCTTCTGAAGGGCTTTATAAATATCCTCCGGGTAAAATGCTTGTCGGACTTGAAATAAATCATAAAAATCTGAAGCAGCTTTCCGGTATTCCGACAATCTCCGCTTTTTCCGTTCTTCATCAGACTCATTATTATCAAAAGAATCAATCACGGGCCTTAAACTTCTTGCCGCATCACTTAATTCGATAATTTTTTCTGATAACTCCTTTAGGATTTCAAATTCGTTTTGATATCGAGTCTGGTGAATAAATTGCTGTGAGCCGATTGCCGCTTTAAGCGATTCAACTTTTTCCGTGATTTCCTCCACGTCCTCTTTTGTGGCGAGGTTCTCACCTTTCTTTTTCAAATAATTTCTGAATAAAATAACTACGACGACTGTTAAAAGCTGCAACAAAATTATTAAAATTTCCACAGATCACCTTTGGGGTATAAGTATGGCTTTGACTGCTTCCTCCGAACCACCAGCTTATCCGGTGTAGGAAGAGCATCCTTAACTTTGGTCAATTTACCAATTAGCATCTCCAGATTAATCTTTTTCTCCATATCATACTTCCTCTTTTCTCCAGAATCTATAAATTTAGTTTACCATTCACTGTCAATGACGAAAGCCAATGGGCAATTTTTTCTTCTTAGGCTCCCTCGGAGCTTCTAGCAGTTTCTTAATAGCCTTAAAAACAATAATAAAATTTTCATCATGCCTGTTGAACTTGTGCTCAAGATCTTCAATCTTACGGGCCAAATCTTTATGAGAAATCATCAGTTCACGCAACTTCACAAAGGCGCGCATGATGGCAATGTTAACCTGAATGGCACGTTTGCTATTCAAGACACTAGAAAGCATCGCTATTCCCTCTTGCGTAAATGCGTAAGGCTTAGCCCGACGAGCTCCGCCCCAACTTGAAGTCACAAATTGTGATTTCAAGTTCTCATATTCCTGATGGTTAAGCTGAAACATAAAATCTTTTGGGAATCTCTCATTATTACGCTTTACCGCTTGAATCAAGGCCCTTGCTTGAACTTCATAAAGCTTTGCCAAATGCACACTAAGCATGACCTTGTGCCCTCGTATTATAAAAATTTTATTTTCAATAATTTCAGATGGGACTAATGCTGTAGACATACTGCCTCCTCGGGTGAAAAGTTGGTTTTAACTTATTTTATGAGGGGAATTGATGGGGAATTTGGGGGACAAATTCTTCACTAAAACAAATTGGTGGAGGTGCCGGGAATTGAACCCGGGTCCTTAGGTGACCTCATATAAGCCTCTACATGCTTAGACTGCCTTTTAGTTTGACCTTAGCCACTCCGACAGACGAGATTGACTAAGGCGAGCCTTTGAAGGTCTCGTTCCACCGCCAAAGGCATTCAGTGGAACCAGCCTGCTAGAGTCCTTTTTAGCACCCGCAGGCGCTGCGCTAAAGAGGGCTTAGTTTATTTTTTAAACTAAGGCTGGTGTCGCTTCGGCTAAAATAGCCTCGGCTTCTGCAACTACATCGTAGTTAGCATTTAATGTGTGCCCAGATGATTAACGAGGCCTACTAGGCTTCCTCGGCATGCCACCTATATGACGCTTCACTCAAGTCGATACCGATCACCCCCAAATGAAGGACGTCAAATATAATTAATTATAGCGAATTAAATCGAAGGATGCAACCGTCCCGTCGGCACCAAAGATTATTGGGGCGCTGGCTCCGCCGGAACGACCAACTTCCCCTTTTGATCATACTCTTTGATATCAATAATTTGCCCCTGAGCATAAGTTTCCACCTGCTCCAGGCTTCCATCCTCACGATAAAATTTTATAGGTCCATCCAACTTCCCATCAATGTAATATCCTTCTTCTTTCAACTTTCCGTTTTCATAATAATAGTAAAAGCGATCTTGAGGCACTCCCGAACGCACCTCTCCATCCTCCTGCAGCTGGCCGTTCTCATAATACTTTTTGACCTGTCCACGGATTTGTCCACGATAATACGTAATCTCGGCCTGAGGATTTCCATTGGGATAATACTGAATCATCTTGCCGTCCAATTGATCGTCGATAAACTTGCCCTGGTTAGATAAAATACCACTTGGAAAATATTTCTTAAATTCGCCATTTCTCTTCCCATTCTGATAATTCACCTCTGCTTCCAACTGTCCATCTTGAGCATAACTTTTTTTCAGACCATGGAGCTGATCGTTCAAATAAAATTCTTCTGTTTTCACAGCGCCATTTTCATAATACGTTTTAACCGGCCCTTGCAAAACGTCGTCGACATATTCTTGGGTTGCGATCAACGTTCCTTTTTCGTCAAATTTCTTGGATGGACCATTCTTTCGATTGTGATGGTACGTCGCCTCTTCTTGCACATAGCCTAACGGATTATGAATGAGAACCGTCCCTATTTTCGAACCATTCACATAATTGCCCTCCATCAAAAGATATCCGTCTTTATGATATTCCTTAAAGGGACCATTGAGAACACCGTTCTGATAAGTCTTCTCAGATAACGATCGCCCCAACTCATCGTATTCTTTAACAACTCCTTGAAGTTGGCCATTTTCATATTGCTCCTCACGCATCACTTGACCATTGCGATAATAAAGAAAACTTGGACCATGCAAAGAATCTTTGACATACGTTCTAAGCCAACGTAACTGCCCCGTAACATACCGCGCTTCTCTCTTGCCTGTAAATCGTGAATCTACCACCTGGACCGGTTTTTCTTTGACCTGCTCGACTCCACCAAGATAAACTTTTACCTCTGGCTTTTCTCCGCCTTCAGGAATTTCCTGAACCTCCGTCCCCCCAAGCTGAGCAAATGTCCATGGACAACAGATCAGAGTCAAAATTATCGCAACACTCAAAAAAGCTATTTTTGATAATTTCCGTCTCATAAATCGTTCCTTCCTCCTTAAATTAATTCTTTTTGTAACTTCTTGAAATACGTTTCAATGCCCGGTCAATGGTGCGCTTCTTAATGTCTTCCCGTTTATCAAAAAGCTTTTTGCCTCGACCCAACGCCAATTCAACTTTGAGAATTCCGCGTGAATTGAAATAAACCTTTGTTGGAATGAGCGTCATTCCTTTCGTACTCACATAACCGTTGATCTTCTCAATCTCTTTCCGATGCAAGAGAAGTTTGCGAATCCGGTCCGGCTCATCATTCATGTAGCTGGCTTGCCGATAAGGATTGATATGGAGGTTATGCAAAAAAACCTCTTTCTCCTCGATCCGCGCGAAACTGTCAGCAAAATTCACCTCACCGGCCCGAACCGACTTGACTTCACCACCCGTCAACACAATTCCGCACTCCCATTTGTGAGTCAGCACAAAATTGTGGTAGGCTTTCTTGTTAACCGCTATCGTCTTCGCTTCCATTATAAAATTATAACATACAACAAGATAAGACGCCCAGGTGAGAACTTCTTTTTTAGAGGCTGTTGACAGGGCTAAAGTTTGTGGTTATATTAAGGAAGTTTTTGGAAGGAAAATTACAAGAACGTTTGCAAAGTAGCGATCGAATTATTTTATCGAAGTGGCGGCAATTACACTTACCTCAAGTCTTTCTTAGAAAGAGTGTAATTCCCGCCACGAGACATATTTACCTCAGATTTTTCCCAGAAAGAATATGTCGAAGTGGCGGAATTTGGTATACGCGTA
The DNA here is from genome assembly GCA_024653845.1 of Candidatus Omnitrophota bacterium. Lineage (GTDB taxonomy): Bacteria > Omnitrophota > Gorgyraeia > Zapsychrales > JANLHA01 > JANLHA01. The sequence goes on from JANLHA010000058.1 coordinate 4,269, forward strand.
CGTCTCAGAAGCGTATGGGGAAACCCTTGTGGGTTCGAGTCCCACCTTCGACATTTTATTCCTTAAAAGTAGCCAAAACTGAATCTTCCAGTTTTTGCAATTATCTAAAAAATTTAAACTCAATAACTTTAATAAAATCTGCAGTAGCCAACCCTAGTTTATACTGACGCAAATATGCCAAACCACGATTGTAATGCGACATCGGTGGATTATATTTATCCCCCGCAGGAACAACTTTCAATGACTTGGTATAGTCCGCAATCGCCTTATCATATTCTCTCTTAAGATAAAATGCATTCCCACGGTTGATGAACGCAAAGGTGTGTCCAGGATCAAGTGACAATGCCGTGTTGCAATCCTCCAAAGCTTTATCCAACTCCATCTTATTATTCCAAGCGAAACATCGATTGTTATAAAAATTAGGATGCGGGTTGATCGCAATGGCTTTAGAGTATTGTTCAATAGCCTTGTCGAAATTCCCCAGGCTCAGATAAGCATTTCCTAAATCCTTAATCGCAATGGCATCAGAAGGGTTTTGAGCAATGTATTCTTCCAAATGTTGAATTTTAGGATCCATACCTTGGGGTTGATCTGCAAAAGATGTACTCAAAAACAAGAAATTGATGATCACTAAAATAAAAATTTTTATTTTTTTCATTAATCTCTCCTCACCCTCATCACACCCGAATCGGCAAGACCACGAAAGGAATGCCTCGCTGATAAAACATCCTCTGCAGCGCAAAGACGGTATAGTTGTGCAACCAGCGGTTGGTGAACGTCTCGTGAGAAAAAACCAACTGACCTCCGAAGAAAACCGCATTGGGATACTTCTCTAAAATTTCGGCACTTCTTTTCTCAAATTCATCGATGACTTCGAGTCCAACAAAAGATAATCCTTCAGCATGATAACCTTGTCGATTCATAAAATCGACATAACGTTTCACATGGCTGTTGATTTGGTTTCTCAAATTCTCAACTTCTTCGTATCCCTTAAAGTTTCCTGCATCGATCACACCCACTTCGATAAAGACAAAATTTCTAAATTCTTTACCAAAAAGACGAATAACATTCATTACGGTGTGAAGACCCAGCCCATTATAACCATTGACGAGAATAATCGCTGTTTTAGAAAGGGGATCGAATTCACATTTTTGTTCAGTATTCTGCTCGACAATAGAGTTGTCCGCCACGCGAACAAGTTCATCTAATCGTTTAAGATCGCCTAATGTTTCTTGATAATGCCTTTTAATACGAAAAGCCAATGCGACTAAAGAGCCCGTAATAATCAGCGTAACCCATCCACCATCAAAAAATTTCAAAATCACAACAGAAACTAAAATGAATGTACAAAGCATCAGCCCACTTCCATTGATGATGATTTTTTTTACCCATCCTGGACTTCGAGCACGCCACCAATGCCGAACCATTCCCGCCTGAGAAAGACAAAATGTGACGAACACGTTGATACTGTACAAAACCACGAGCAACTTGACGGATCCATGCGTCATGGCCATGGCAACCAAGGCGGTTGTTCCCATCATAATGATTCCGTTTTGCGACACCAGGCGGTCGCTCAAAGAAGCAAACCGGACAGGAAACCAACGATCAATGGCCATGTTCCCCAAAACTCGCGGTCCATCGATAAAACCTGCCTGTGCTGCAACAAACAAAAGGGCCGCTTCTGAAAAAAGAGCAACAAGAGTAAAAATTTGTCCGCCCCTTCCCCAATCTTTGGTGATCGCTTCAAACAACACGGCGTTCAAAGTTTTACCAGGAATATGCTCGACCTGAAACAAAAGATAAGCCAAAATCAATCCCACAACGGTGATCGAAAGAGAAAAAGCCATGTAATACATCGTTCTCTTTCCCGTCTCAACTTTGGGTTCGCGAAGAATGGAAATCCCATTGCTCACCGCCTCAATTCCCGTATAGGTTCCCGCTCCCATACTATAAGCTCTCATCAACAGCAGAAAAATTCCCATCAATCCAATTTCCTGATGCGTTTGGGTCAACTCATGGGCGGTCGTCGTCGCGACAAGCTGAAAATCTGAGAAATGAACAAAAATCGCGTATAAAATAATAAAAAGGTGAGAAAAAAGAAATGTCAAGAAAACCGGCACCAAGGGGATCACGGATTCTTTGACACCCCTGAGATTAAGTGTCGTCAAGAGAAGAACTCCCAAAATGGCAAATGGCAATTTAAAGGACAGCCATTCGGGAGGTAAAAAACTAAAAATCGCATCTGAACCTGCAGCAATGGATATCGTGATCGTCAAAATATAATCCACGAGAAGCGCGCACCCAGAAATCATTCCCAATTTAGGAGAAAGCAACTTGCTGGCAACCACATACCCGCCACCGCCATGTGGGAAAAGCTGGATGATTTGAGAATAACTGGCGCTGATGATAAAAACCGTGAATGCTGAAGCCAAGGCAATGAAAATGCTCAGATGGCGATGCTCTCCCAAGGCTAAAAAGGCTTCTTCGGGACCATAACAAGAAGACGACAATCCGTCTGCCCCTAACCCAACCCAAGCAAAAAAAGCAATGAGAGTCAGATTATGGAAGACCCGACGATCTTGGGGGTCTTTGGCTTTGCCAATCACCAAACCTTTCATCCATCTCAATAACGGCATTGGAATCCCTCTCTTATCAATAAAAAACCAGAGAAACATCTCTGGCAAATATCCCATTTATCTTGACTAGGTTAGCTGTCGAGGCTAGAGGTAAAAATTATATAACAAAACCAGGAATCAACAAATGAAATATATTATTTTGTCAGCCATAAAAACTCAACCTTTTTACACTTGCCTATCCTGATATTCCGTACTAGAATATCGATCCATTAAAGAAAAAGAAACAACCTGTGTCATTTCTAGTAAAGGAATCCATTATGAATCACTTCAGTAATAAGTCCTCTGAAATTGAAGAAATTGAAATCCAAGAGTGGTTAAGCTCTCTTGATTATGTTCTTGAAAATGGCTCAGAAGAGCAGGTGCAAAAAATCCTTCAACAGCTGCAAATCCGGGCCCAGCAAGCGGGAATCACCCTTCCTTTTGTGGCCAATACTCCTTATATTAATACCATTCCACCTGAAAAGCAGCCCGCGTTTCCTGGCAACCGAGAAATTGAACGACGCATCAAGAGCATCATTCGTTGGAACGCGATGGCCATGGTTGTTAAAGGCAATAAGAAAGAAGCTGGGATTGGCGGTCACATTTCGACATACGCCTCCTGCGCAAACCTTTATGAAGTAGGATTCAATCACTTTTTCCGTGCTCGGACCAAAGATTTCAGCGGTGATTTTGTGTATTTTCAAGGCCATTCTTCCCCTGGCGTCTACGCGCGCGCGTTTGTCGAAGGCCGTTTGACTGAAGAGCATCTAAATAATTTCCGTCGAGAACTTCAACCTGGCGGTGGCCTTTCATCTTATCCTCACCCCTGGCTGATGCCAAACTTCTGGCAATTCCCGACCGTTTCGATGGGGCTAGGGCCCTTGATGGGACTTTATCACGCCAGATTCAACCGCTATCTGGAAGACCGCGGGCTCAAACCCAAAGATGACGCTAAAGTCTGGGTTTTCATTGGTGATGGCGAATGCGACGAACCCGAAACGTTGGGTGCGATCAACATGGCCTCCCGTGAAAAACTCGACAACCTTATTTTTGTTATCAACTGCAACCTCCAACGGCTCGATGGGCCGGTACGAGGAAACGGTAAAATTATTCAGGAATTGGAAGCTCTCTTTCGCGGCGCCAAATGGAATGTTCTCAAAGTCGTTTGGGGCAACGATTGGGACGATCTACTCTCCAGAGACAGCGAAGGTGTTTTGGCCAAACGTCTAGGAGAAGTCGTCGATGGGCAATATCAAAAATATACGGTCTCCAGCGGCGATTATATTCGCCAAGATTTCTTTGGGACTGATCCACGATTGATGGAGATGGTCAAAAATTATTCTGACGAAGATTTGCAAAACATGCGTCGAGGCGGACATGATCCTGAAAAGGTCTATGCCGCTTATAAGACGGCGACGGAATATAAGGGCGCTCCTTCCGTGATCCTCGCCAAAACGATCAAAGGATACGGTTTGGGCGAAAGCGGTGAAGGTAAAAACATCTCTCACCAGCAAAAGAAAATGAATCAAGAAGAACTCCAACAATTCCGCACCCGTTTCAACATTCCCCTCTCTGATGAACAAATCGCGGAAACACCTTTTTACAAACCCCCTGAAAATTCTGAAGAAATCAAATATTTGCGTCAGCGACGAGAAGCTTTGGGAGGATATGTCCCCTCACGACGAGAAAAAAGTGAAACTCTTGCCACTCCGGAAGAATCGCTTTTTGAAGAATTTTATAAAGGCACCGAGGGGCGGGAAGTATCGACGACCATGGCTTATGTGCGCATCTTGACCAAACTCCTCAAACACAACGGTGTTGGTAAATTCATTGTCCCCATCATTCCGGATGAAGCACGCACCTTTGGTATGGAAGCGTTATTCCGTCAATGCGGGATTTATTCTCACGTAGGACAACTGTATGAGCCAGTCGATAAAGACAGCCTTCTCTATTACAAGGAAGCAACGGATGGCCAGATCCTTGAGGAAGGAATCAACGAAGCGGGATCGATGTGTTCTTTCATTGCCGCCGGAACGTCTTATTCCACTCAGGGGATCAACATGATTCCTTTCTATACCTATTACTCGATGTTTGGACCGCAACGTGTGGGTGATTTGATTTGGGCCGCTGCCGACTTGCGTTGCCGAGGATTTCTCGTCGGAGCCACATCCGGCCGCACGACACTCAATGGTGAAGGATTGCAACATCAGGATGGCCATAGCCACCTCCTGCTCTCTTCCGTTCCAACATGTATGGCTTATGACCCTGCCTTTGCTTATGAATTGGCCGTCATCATTCGTGAAGGAATCCGACGGATGTATGAAAACCAGGAAAGCATCTTTTATTATTTAAGCGTTGGAAATGAAAATTATGCGATGCCAGCGATGCCTGAAGGTGTGAAAGACGGGATTATCAAGGGGATGTACCGACTTAAAGGGTCTGACAAAAAAGGATCCACGCTGCGTGCTCATCTTTTTGGCAGCGGTGCAATCATGAACGAAGTGATTGGAGCACAAAAAATTCTCGAAGAAAAATATCAGGTTTCAGCAGATGTTTGGAGTGCGACCAGTTACAATGAATTGCGTCGAGAAGCCCTCGCGATTGAACGCTGGAACCTCCTTCATCCCGCAGAAACTCCTAAGAAAGCTTATGTGACTGAACTTTTTGAAAAAGAAGAGGGCGTCTTGGTTGCAGCTTCAGACAACATGAAAGTCCTTCCAGATGCCATTAGCAAATGGCTTCCCCGACGTCTTTTCAGTTTAGGGACCGATGGATTTGGACGCAGTGAAAGCCGTCAAGCCTTGCGCAATTTCTTTGAAGTCGATAGCCGGCACATTGCTTTTGCTACGTTGGTTGCACTCTTTCGAGAAGGGAAAATCAAAAAAGACCTTCTTGAAAAGGCCCAAAAAGAAATGACGATCGACCCCGAAAAAATCAATCCCATGACTTCATAGGACACGAAAGGAATTTTCTGTGATGGACATTAGGCTCCCTGAAGTTGGCGAAAACATCAAAGGCGGAACAGTTGTCAAGGTTTCGGTATCCGTCGGAGATCAAGTCAAGAAAGACCAAGATCTTCTGGAGTTGGAAACAGAGAAGGCTTCGTTTCCCGTTCCCTCTCCGACCGCAGGCGTGGTAAAAGAGATTCTGGTCAAAGAAGGGCAAGAGGTTAAAGTTGGTACGGTTGTCATACGATTAGAAACAACGGATTCAGCTCCCGTTTCAGCAGGCGCCCAAGAAAAACAACCAGCCGCCACTAATGCATCAGCACCAACAACTACAACAAGCACAACCAGTCCAACAGAACCTTCACCCGTTAATCATGTCAGCCTTGCCACCTCAGCTCCAACAACACGAACTTCATCACCGACTCACAGCACTGCCAATGTTCCCGCAGCCCCCTCCATTCGACGACTCGCTCGCGAACTCGGGATCAATTTGATCCAAGTTCCTGGATCGGGACCTCAAGGACGGATTTCCAAAGACGACGTCAAAGCTTTTGCCAAGAGCATTCTTCAATCTGGCGGTGGCGCGGCAACTGTCGCTCAACGCTCTCTTCCCGATTTTGCCAAATGGGGCAACGTCCGGCGGGAAAAAATGAATAACATCCGCAAGAAAACTGCGGAACACATGACCTATTGCTGGAGCACGATTCCTCATGTGACTCAATTTGATAAAGCGGACATTACCGATCTGGAAAAGCTGCGCAAACAGCATTCCACGCCAGAACGAAAACTGACTATCACTCCTTTTCTAATGAAAATTTTAGCTGCAGCACTCAAGAATTTTCCACAATTCAATGCCAGCATTGATCTGACCACCCAAGAGATTGTTCTCAAAGATTACATCCATATTGGCGTTGCTGTTGATACCCCACGAGGGCTCGTGGTTCCTGTCATCCGTGACGTCGAGAAAAAAAGCATTTTACAAATTGCCGACGAACTCAATGCCACAGCCGAACGCATTCGTGCCGGAAAAATCACTTTGGATGAATTGCAAGGTGGTAGTATGACGGTTACAAATCTCGGCGGGATTGGCGGAACAGCGTTTACTCCGATTGTCAATTGGCCGGAAGTCGCCATTTTAGGAATTTCTCGAGGAAGCTATGAACCCGTTTATACAAACAATCAGTTCATTCCCCGACTCATGCTACCCCTGTCTCTGTCTTATGATCATCGCGTGGTCGATGGAGCCGATGGAGCACGTTTTCTAAAGTGGGTTTGTGAAGCAATCCAGCAACCTCTTTTAATGGAATTGGACGGATGAAATGAATACGATAGAATTCAAAATCCCGGAAATTGGTGAAAATATTCACTCTGGAACCGTGACCCGCATTGCAGTCTCGCAAGGACAAACCGTGAATAAAGGGCAAGATCTTTTAGAACTCGAAACCGATAAAGCCACGGTACCAATTCCTTCTCCCGTCGATGGGAAAGTCGAAGAAATTTTAATCAAAGAAGGTGCCCAGATCAAAGTTGGGCAAGTGGTGATGAAAATTGCAACCGAAGTCCCACTTGCTAAAGAGCCCCAGCCATCTCCCAAGGAAGAAAAAACGAAAATGGCTGCCCCTGCCTCGCTTACGAAGACAGATGCGAAAGCTCAACAGGCGCCAACGGCTTCTTCTCAGCCTGTACATCCCTCATCAGGCCCTATTAACCTCGTTGTCGTCGGTGGTGGACCCGGCGGATATGCTGCGGCATTCTTGGCTGCTGATTTGGGAATGAATGTCACCCTCGTTGACAAAGAAAAAAATCCAGGCGGGGTTTGTCTTTTCCGCGGATG
>JANLHA010000128.1 GCA_024653845.1 Candidatus Omnitrophota bacterium
TTTCTTTTGAAAATCCCCAATCATTTTCCAATTTTGGTCATGATCATGAGAAGCATACAGTTTAGCTCCATCCTGATCTCCTGCGGCATAAAGCGCTCCCTCGGAAGTAAACGTAAGACCAAAAACCCAAGGCATCTTTTTAAAGACATGCCTGAACGTTTTTCCACGATCTTCGGAAATGTGCACTCCGCCATTTTTGCCGCCCGCACCCCAGGCGATACGATTGGAATCCGTAGGATCAACGGCCAAGCCATTGTAAATGCGCGATGCGCCTGGCTGTCCGTCGGAACGCTTCCAAGTCTTTCCTCGATCATTAGAAATGAAAAGCCCTCCTCCATCATCCCCATCGATTCCCAGATAAATCGTATCGGGATCATTCGGATCCACGGCCAACGCGCGCGCATAACCTTCGCCCCACATCGTATTTTCTCGAGGCCGTTTTTCAGGAAGACCCTGACGGACCATATCAAAATTCTGTCCTTCATCCCGAGTCATAATCACCTGATTCACCTTCTGATCCCATGGAGAAGAGGTCACAATAATCGCATCTCCTGCCACGTCCACACGCCAAATGTGCCCACTGGTTGCAGGATCATATTTTTTGGGAAATAAAGCTTCATAGCTTTTCCCTCCATCACGACTGCGCATCAGACCATTGTCCATGCTGGCGACCAACATATCGCCATTGGGTGCAAATGCCAATGACGTCGTGACATTGTTAGGAGCTCCAATAATTTTCTCATTCCACGTCGCTCCTCCATCGTCGCTGCGCCAAACACCCCACCAGTCTGTCCTGAAAAGTATATCCGGCTGAAAAGGATCGATCTGCAGGCTCGTGGATTTGCCACCGTTATTTTTCCATATTCTCGAAGGATTGGATACCATATCGGCATTCAATTGATCTTGGGCTTCCCAGGTTTTTCCATCATCTCTGCTTAGAAAAACTCCGCCATTCCAATCCTGGTTCCAAATGACACGAATCACCGGTGACTCCCCTGATTCGTCCAAGGCAACTCGATACGTTGCTCCCTGAGGAACAGCTTGAGAAGGAATCCATGATGCTGCGGCATCGCGAGAAATCCATAGACCTTCTTGGCCAGCCACATAAAATGTTCCCGTCGTCTTTTGAGAAAGCGCAAAGTCCGTAATCTGTATCGGACTCTCTTTGATGGCCTGACACGTATTTCTTTCCCTCCCGCAGCGATTCAAACCATTTGAAGAGGCGACATAAAGATTTTTACCCTCATGATCAAAAGAGAGCGCAGGGATGGGTTTGGTATCTTTAAAAATTTTCTCCATCGGATCCAAATTTTGCCAAGAGCTTCCTGAATCTTTGGAACAAAATACACGACCCTTCGCGCTTCCAATACACAGTTGCTGAGAATGCTGTGGATGGACCGCGATCGCGCGATAGCTCGCTGGCCGAACAAATGTGATCTGCTTATCCGCGGTATTCGTCGCACTCCAAGATGCCCCAGCATCCTTGGAGACAAAAACACCTCCACCTGTTGCAGCATATAAAATGTTTGAATCCGACGGAGCAACGGCCACTTGAGCGACCATCAGATGCTCCAAGCCCTTGGTGATGAAATACCAGTGTTCTCCCAAATCATCGCTGCGCCAAAGGCCAGCCACGTCGGAGGTCAAATACACGCGATCTTTCACATTAGGATCAAATGCGACGTTTGGGTAACATCCTCCCCCATACCAACCGGCAAACTCCCAATGGAAGTCCTCAGCAAAAATATGAGGCGAGAAAGCAACCAGAAGCAACGCAGCCACGAGCGAAGACAAAACCGCTGCCCTCAACCTTCGATAAATCACATACATCACAAATCCAAATCCATCAATCACATATCGCTTGAACATCCGTCGAGGATCGATCAAAATTCTCCAAAACCATTCCAGATGAAATTTCCTCATCCACTTGGGCGCGCGAGGAATGCTTCCCGAGAGGTAATCCAATAAGGCTCCAACCCCCAAGCAAAGCTTCACATCTAAAATTTGCCGATGTTTCGAAATCCATTTTTCCTGAAGAGGAACACCCATGGCCACAAATAAAATGTCTGGTCGAACCTGATTAATTTTCTCAACCATCTTCTGATCATCTCGAAAATAACCCGACTCTGCACCGACCACTTTGATGCCTGGAAATTTTCGTTGAATATTTTCAGCTGCTTTAGAGGCGACACCTTCTTTACCTCCTAAAAAAAATATTCTCAAATTCCTTTGAGCGGCTTCTTCTAAAAGCTGGGGCGAAAGGTCCGTTCCATTGCAATCTTCCTTCATTTTTTCACCAAATACTCTGCTTGCCAACTTGAGGCCAATGCCGTCAGGCAAAACCAAATCCGCATTTTGAAGAATCGCGCGATACTCGTCATCTTTTTGCGCTTTAAAAAGGCAATCGGCATTCAGAAAAAAAAGATTGGCCTTTTTACCCTCGCTGATCAATTGAAAAATTTGATCCAAGGCCTGCCTAACCGTCAAATTTTGATATTCCACATTGAGCAGCTTCATATTTTTGAAAAGCATCCTTTAATAAAACCACGGCTCCAATAAAAAATCCCTAACGTAAAAATTCCAAAAGAATTAAAAAACTTCTGAACGTGATCTTTGTCGGCTTTAGAAATCCGCGAAACGATCCTCAAAATTTTGATCACCAAAAATCCCGGGAAAAGAATGACAGGCATGATTCCTTTATAAATCCATGTTTTATAGTGCATCCGTCGGTAAATGCTCACATATTGGCCCAGAAGCTCTTGATTTTTGGCAAAACTTTTCCATTCTTGACGGAAAATGTGAAAACAGCGTGCCGTAGGGATAAACCAAATCTTTTCAATCCCTGTTAAACGCAAACAAAATAACGTGTCCTCTGAGGCACGCAAATTAGGAAATCCTCCAACCTTTTCAAAGATTCCGCGATCACAAAACAAATTGCAAGAGGGAACAAATGATCGAGAATAACGCTCACCTCTTCCATCCAAATACTCATTAAATTGCAAGTAAAGTTGCGCCTGAGCCAATTTTTCATCTTCTTGAAATTCCGGAAGACAAATGGTTCCACATCCCACCCTGCATCCTTCTTGATAAACCTTCAAAACTTCTTCCAACCAATCTGGCGCCAAATACACATCACTATCGATAAAACACAACACATCTCCACTGGACTGTTGAGCTCCTAAATTTCGTCCAGCGGCAGGGGGCGTTTTTTCATCGAGAGATATCATTTTTATTTTAGACCCCTGATGACAAAACTTCTGGATCACTCCCCGAGTCTTTCCATCATCGGAAGAATCCACCACCACGACCTCTTCCACAACAAAATCAAATGACTTTTGCTCAAGAATACTTGCAAGGGTTCGCCCAATCGTCTGAAAAGAATTGTAAGAAGGAATGATGAAAGAAGCCTTTGCCATAAGTTTCACGTTAATCTTTCTTTGACCAACATCAAACCTAGAAAAAACCAGACATACCAATTCAGAACCAAATAATAGAGTAAATTGTCGGCTGAACAGATGATCATATAGCTGACAATATATCCGACAAGAATCGCAGCCAGTTTGGCTGACGTCTGGTTATCCTGAAACATCTTTTTGGAAAAAATGATCAATGGACTTAAAAACAATGCGATAAAACTCAATAATCCAAAAATTCCGGTCTCAAAAAGCACTTCGAGGTAAACGTTATGCGCTCCCATGTTTCGTCCCACATCAGAAAATTGTTCTGACATCGGCTTAAATGACGTCAAACCATATCCTTGCAAAGGCCGTTCAGCAATTCGAGGAAGACTGCTCTTCCACATTTCTCGACGCCATTCCCAAGAGTTGATTCCCTGATAATCACTTGATTGTGACTTACTCACAACCGTCATGACTCTTTCCTGCACTGGAGGAATTAACAAAAGTCCTACGACAAAAAGAAAAAGTACCAATAAAAATTTCTGATCTTTGAACCATCCGTAAATGAAAAATCCTCCAAAGCAGGCCACCCAGGCATTTCTTGTCTTTGTCGCAATCAACAAAACAATCATATTGAGCATCAGGATTTTCAAAGCCCAAATCCATCGAGGCTTAAGCTTCAACGGATTGTCCTTGAGGAGATAAAAATAAATGGTCAATCCCAAGACCAGGTAAAATGCAAGAATGTTGGGATGCGTGAATGTTCCTGCAATTCGCATTCCAGCACTCGCGTAATATTGCCCGCCTCGAGCCAAATCAAAATTGGCAAAAAGAATGGGCAAGACAAAAGACCCTGCCAGAATCTTCATCCAAAACACCCAGTCTTCTTTCGTCTTGATGACCAAAAAAGGAATCAATAGCATTGAGAAATAACTTACATAATTGAAATATAGCCGAATAGCACGCCCCTGAAATGGCGAATTAACAACGGCCACCAGCATCAAAGCCAAAAAGATGATCCAGCATAAAACCGTCTTTTCTCGATGAGGAAATGTAGAGTAATAAAAAGCCATAAAGACAGCCATGATAATAATGACCAAGTTGAGCAAAGCCCCAATCCCCATCTCTTCTCCTCCTACACTCACCTTGGTCAAATTCAAAAGGAGATCTAATAAGGGACGCGATAGTAATAAAATTGCTAGTGTCCATGCTGGCTTGACTACCATCAAAATAAAAAACAATCCGCCAATCGGAATGGCCAATAAGAATAAAGGATTGCTGGTAAAAATCGGCAATAACGGAATGAGAACAACGCCCATCAAAGCACTAAATAAAAATGCAATCACAATGCGATAATCAAGAACCCGCGAGTTCCACATAGAGATCCTCTATTTTTCTAGCGATATCCTTAATATCAAATTTCTCAGAGACTGTCTGGAAACCAGCGTTTCCCATCTTCATTCTCAATTCCGGGTCCTTGAG
>JANLHA010000132.1 GCA_024653845.1 Candidatus Omnitrophota bacterium
GATCCCAAGGGTTTTCGGAGCTGGAGTGTATCAATTGACCGTTTTTATTGATACGTTTTGCGCATCCCTTTCAACCATTGTTGGCCCTGGCGGGATCTCTGCTATTTATTACGCCAATCGTATCATTCAGTTTCCTATGGGAATCTTCACTTTTGCCTTGGCCTCAGCGGTGTTGCCCACGCTTTCCGGGTTAGCCAGCCAGAATCAAACAGAACAGATGAAAAAGACCATTGTCTTTGCGCTGGAAAACCTATTTTTTGTCCTTTTCCCGACGAGCGTGATGATGATCATTTTTTCGACTCCCGTGATCCGTCTTTTGTTTGAGCGCGGAGAATTTGATAGCTATTCAACGGCGATCACATCTTTGGCCCTGATGTGTTCGGCCTTTGGACTTTTTAGTTTTGGCGGAATCAAAATTTTGGTGACCGCTTTTCATGCGCTTCAAGATACCAAAACCCCGGTCAAAGTTGCAGCGCTCTGTTTGGTGATCAATGCGGTCCTCAACTTTATTTTGATGTTCCCTTTGAAAGTCGGAGGGATTGCTCTGGCGAGTTCGATTGCTGCAACGATCGACTTTTTCATCCTTTTTTATTTTTTAGAAAAGCGTTTAGGCCGATTCAATTCGGGGCTAAGACAATTTGTTCTTAAAGTGCTTATTGCGAGTTTCGCAGCAGGGGTTGCCACCTATAGCGCATGGCACTTCTTGTCATTTTTTTCAGAGTTGATCAAGTTCATCACCGTCGGTATAGGAGGCATGGCCTTTTATGGTATAGTATCGATATGGTTGCGCATCCCCCAAGCCCAGAAAATCCAGGAATGGCTCCTCGCCAAGAACAAAGCTCTCTAAAGCAGAGAATTCAACAGCTTCCCTTAACCAGTGGCGTGTATCTGATGAAAAATGCCGCTGGAGAAATTTTGTATGTGGGCAAGGCCGTGTCTCTGCGCAAACGTGTTCAGTCATATTTTCGAAAGACCTCAATTCTTTCTAAAACGGATTTGCTCGTTGCAGGGATTCATGACATTGAGCATGTCTCGACTCAGAGTGAGGCGGAGGCCTTGATTCTTGAAGCCAGCTTGATCAAGCAACACCTGCCCAAATTTAACGTTGAGCTTCGAGATGATAAAAGTTATCCTCTGATTGAAATCACCGGTGAAAAATTCCCACGAATTGCGATTGTTCGTCCCCGAGAAAAGAATCCCACGTCGACCTATTATGGGCCATATGTGGGTGTTTATCTGGTTCGTGAAGCGCTCACATTGATTCGTAAAATTTTTCCGTTTCGCACCTGTGATCCTTTCCCCAAAAAAGAATGTTTGGATTTTCATATGGGCTTGTGTGGAGCCCCCTGTATAGGAAAAATTTCTCCTGAAATGTATGCGAACAATATTCAGAACGTTCGCTTGATTCTCGAGGGTAAAAAAGATGAATTGTTCCGTCATTTGCAAAAACAGATGGAAGAATTTGTCAAAGCTAAACGATTTGAAGAAGCGGCCCAAGCTCGTGATCAGATCCGGGCGATGAGCGCGCTTTATTCTGGTACAGCCGATATCAATTATTATAAGGAAGCGGAACAATTGCAGCGCGTTCTAGGGTTGCCCCGTCGGATTGACCGGATTGAAGCCTTTGACATTTCCAATATCATGGGCAATCAAAGCGTGGGATCCATGGTATCATTTTTTAACGGCAAGCCCGATAAAAGCAATTACCGAAGATTTCGGATCAAGTGGGTCGAGGGGATCGATGATTTTAAAATGATCGCCGAGATTGTTCATCGACGGTATCGTCGGTTGAAGAATGAAGGGTCCCTGTATCCTGACCTGATTGTGATTGACGGCGGGAAAGGGCAATTGTCCGCGGCCGTTCAACAGTTGAAATTTTTAGGGGTGGAAATCCCGATCATTTCGTTGGCCAAGCAAGAGGAAGAAGTTTTTTTGCCGAACCGGCGCAGTTCGATTCGGCTCGGTCGTGATTCGTTAGCCCTCAAACTTTTGCAAAGAGTCAGAGATGAAGCACATCGTTTCGCAGTTTCTTACCACCGGAATTTGCGAGGCAAGGCCATGGTGGGCAAAGATAAAAAATGGAAAAAGCGATAGATTCTTTTTTAAAACAACTGTATTCCCATTTCTGGAAGACGGCCCTTGTTTTATTTCTCTTCGGTTTGCTCACTTACAGCAATAGTTTCAACAATGCTTTTCTGATGGACGATTATCCGATGCTGATTTCCAATCCTCAAGAAGGCGATGTGGCGTTCTTGCAGTTGGATTTATCGTCGGAAAAACTCATTTATTTTCGGCCCGTCACGCATCTTTTCAACTTCATCACCTTTGCATTTTTCGCAGATAATCCCTTTGGTTATCATTTCTTAAATTTATTTTTGTTTTGGTTGGCAGCACTCGTGCTTTATCAGATTCTTGTGACCATTTTCCAAGACAAGGCCTTTTCGTTCTTAACAGCCCTCTTTTTTCTTGTTCATCCTATCAATGGCATTTGTATCAACTATAAAAACGCCACAGCGGACGCGATGCTTGTCCTCGCACTCAACTTGAGTTTGCTCAACGCTTTTTTTGCACTTGAAGAGAAGAGTTTCTCGAGGCAGATTTTAAGTTTGATCTGGTTGATGATCGCGGTTTTTTGTCATGAGATCGCGTTAGCCTTTCCCTTGTATTTAGCCGCGTTATTGTATTTTTCTAGACGATATTCGATCAGGCAAATTTTTCGCGGGTGCGCATCATCGGTCCTTTTATTAACGGGATACTTTGTTTTTCGCATGTTCTTTGCCAGCCTCAAAACCCATGTCCTCGACCAGATAGGAAATTTTCATGTCACCATTTTGGAGCATATCGCGACGTATACACGACTTATTTTTTGGTACATCGCGCGGTTGATTGTTCCTCAAGACATTGTTTTGATGTGGAATACGCCCATCGTGAAAGATGAAGTAGGACTTTGGCTATTTTTATTTCTCATCATTTTTGGCGGGACCGTGATGCTAATCGTTAGATTGAATAGGACTCAACCCAAAATCGCTTTTGGGGCTGCCTGGTTTTTGATTGGGCTTTTGCCGGTGAGCCTGGCATGTTTGTCTCGCCCATGGTTTGGATATTTTATCGAACCGTTCTGGCTAATTTATTCATCCATCGGATTTTCTATCGTTTTTTCTGCGTTTTTGCTGGAACTCAAGAAAATGATGAACCCATGGAAATGGAAATTGATCATGATCTTTTTGATTGGAGGGCTGATTTTTTCGAGCCGACAATACAATGATCTTTGGAGTAGTCAAATCCGCTATTGTCGTTACTGGATTTCTGTTTCTCCTCGAAATTATTTTCCTCAATTCTGGTTGGCTTATAGTTATTTGGAAAAGAAAGATTATATCGAAGCCAAAGTTTATTTTGAAAAATTGTTTGAAGATGGATTTGATTATGAAGAAACGCTCGGCAATTTGGGAATCATTGAATATCATTTGGAAAATCCTGAAAAAGCGTTATATTTTTTTCAGAAAGCTTTGTTGAAAAGCCCCAATCGCGCCGACACACATTACTATCTAGGGCTGGTTTATCAGAAACTGGGAGATGAAGAGAAGGCTGTTGTTTCCTTGGAGCGAGCTGTTTCGTTGGAGCCCTTCTTGTTAGATGCAAAAAAAGAATTGGCCAAGCTCTACTTGAGTCAAGGAGAGCTTGAAAAATCAGCTCAACTGGAAGTGGAAATTTTACATATGGAACAAGAAAGTCAAAAGTGAATTAAAAGGAGAGCATATGGACCTCAAAAAACTTTTTAAAACGATGATTGAGCGTCAGGCATCGGATATGTTTCTAAGAGCCAACGCGGTTCCCCGTCTGAGAATCCATGGGGGGGTCAAGCTTGCCGGAGACGAAGTCATCTCTCTTGCTTCGATGGTTAAAATTGCCGATGAACTTTTGACGTTGGAGCGGCGCAAGAAAAAATATCAAGAAGATCTCGATATCGATTTTGTCCACGACGAAGCCGGAGTGGGACGATTTCGCATCAATATTTTTACTCAGCGCGGACAACCCGCCCTCGTGGCTCGGCACATTCATACCGAGGTCCAGAATTTTCATGACCTTCATCTGCCCGAAGATGTATTGAAGCGCTTTTGCGACGAAGCATCTGGTTTGGTTTTGGTTTCTGGTCCTGCCGGAAGTGGTAAATCGACGACGATTGCCAGTATGCTCAGCTACATCAATCAAACACGAGAAAAACATATTGTGACCATTGAAGATCCGATTGAGTTCCTTTTCCAAGACCAGAAGAGCTTGATCAATCAGCGTGAGCTGGGAGTCGACGTTCTGAGTTATCCTGCGGCTTTAAAGCATGTCACCCAGCAGAGTCCGGACATCATTTTTATCGGAGCCATTCGCGATGTGGACACCATGCGAGCGGCCATTGGGGCCACGGAATTGGGCGCTATGGTTTTGACGACGTTTCATACGGTCAACGCTGTGCAGGCGATCAACCGGATCATCAATTTTTTCCCGCCGTATCTTCATGATGAAGTTCGAATGCAGCTTTCGATCATCTTGAAAGGAATTGTGTCGCTGCGGTTGCTGCCATTGCAGAATGGGGAGGGTCGCATCCCTGCTTGGGAAACGATGGTGGTGACCCCAACCATCGCCCGGCTCATCCGTGAAGGAAAAATCAACGAGATCCAGTCTTTTATCGACGAAGGAGAGCTTTTTGGAATGCAATCTTTCAAAAGATCGTTGGTCAAATTGGTGAAAGAAGGCAAGGTCCGTGAAGAAGATGCCCATCGATTGGCGGACAGTCCGGATGATTTTACGCTTGAGCTCCGAGGGCTGAAGAGGTTTGAAAAGTAGTTCCTATTGACGGTGGGATAAGAAGGTGATTGGGAGTTTAGCTATAGCAAGGAGGGCACATGATTAATAATGTTAGTACCAAAAGTAAAGAAGAGTTATTAGAAGAATTTGCAAATCGTACAAGCCATAATACTCTCGAAGGTGAACAATATACAGCTGCAATTATTATAAAATCATCAGCAGACATTCAGGCGTCAGCAAAAGAAATTAAAGAAGCGGTGGATCAATTCAAAAGAGTGGCTGAAGATATTGGAAAAAGTTCGGATAGACTTTCTGCAAAATTGTTTTGGTTAAATGTGGTTTTGGCAATAGCTACTGTAATCGGTACGGTTGCCACTGCTGTTCTGTCATGCAAAGAATTAGGTAGTTGCCGTTGAAACCTTAGCGTGGTAATATTCTTTAATCCTCTTGATCCCCAATCCTAAAGCCTACCCTCCCAAGGAGACTATTATGAG
>JANLHA010000135.1 GCA_024653845.1 Candidatus Omnitrophota bacterium
CATCCATCCCCTTCAATCAATAAATCCGTTGGCGAAAGTCTCACCATTTTTCCTCGTGAGCGGGATATGACGTGTACAATTCTGCGCGTTTCTTGGAACTTTTGTTTACGTGCTTTCTTAAGAATTTATTTCCGTTTGAGCATTCGAGGAAAAGAAAATCTCCCTTTGGGCAGGAGCTTTGTTTTTATTGCAAATCATTCCAGCCATTTGGATGCAGTTTGCCTATCAGCCGCTCTTCCCATCAGCTCTATTAACCGCATTTTTTCTGCAGCTGCAAAAGATTGCTTTTTTTCTTCTTTTTTCAGAAGTCTCTTTTCTGTCATTTTTGTCAATGCCTTACCTTTTGACCGGCAGCATCAACACAAGAAAAGTTTAGAGCTCTGTGCCGATGTTTTAAATGTATCAGATCAAGTCTTGATCATATTCCCCGAAGGCGTACGCTCCTTGACTGGAGAAATTCAGACGTTCAAGCCGGGGATAGGATTGTTAGTGGCAGGTACGGACAGGTTGGTTGTTCCAGCTTATATTGACGGAGCGCATCAAGCTTGGTCCAAAGGAAGCAAAGTGCCGAAACAAAAATCAGTTCGCGTCTTGATAGGGAAACCGATGGTTTTTAAAGATGTCGAGAGAGACAAAAAGGGTTATGAGAAGGTCGCTTGGTTTTGTCAAACAGCGGTACAGAAATTAAAACCGGTATCGATAGGAGGAGGCCATTCATGAACAACTTGAAATTCCTTTTAGCCAAAATTTTTATGAAAACCATCGGTCAAACCAGCGATGGGATACATCTTTGCTATCAAGAAGGGTTGACTTCAGGCAAGATGTTAGATTATGTCTATCGAAATCAAGCAAGCGGTTGTCTGATCTTAGGCAAATCGATTGACAAAGTTTTTCTTAGCGACCCGGGTTGGGAAGCGGTCCGTACCCGTCGGGAGAATTTAGAGACACTGCTGATTCAATCGATCACGAGTTTACGTAAAGAAAACAAACCCATCTCTTTGGTTGATATTGCTTCGGGCCCTGCGGAGTATATTTTTTCAGTCTTGCAAAAGGTGGAAGGAAATGACCTGAAAGTTCTTTGTCAGGATTACGAAGCGCGGTGGGTTGAAGAAGGCAAGAAGAAAGCAGAAGAGCGTAATATAAAAAATATCCGTTTCCAACAAGGGGATGCTTTTGACCGGGAAGCCCTGCTGCGGATAAAGCCCCGGCCCAATATTATTGTTGCTTCGGGATTTTATGATTGGTTTACCGATGATGGGAAAATCATCGAGTCTATAAAAATTATTTTCGATATGTTAGAGCCGGGCGGTTATTTTGTGCTGTCCAATCAAATGGCACATCCCAAACTGAATTTTACGCAAGCCGTGTTCACGGACTTTCACCATCAACCACTTCAGATGACCATGCGTTCAAAAGAAAAGATAAGTCATTGGCTTGAAGAGATTGGGTTTTCTATTGATCGTGTGTTGGTTGATGATCATGGATATTATTCAGTGTTAAAGGTGTCAAAGCCTAAAGAATAGGAGGACGACATGGATATAGGTTTGTATAACATGAAGTATTCGGCAAGAAAATGGATTTCTGGTGTATTGCCTCTGATGAAAAATGGTAACCCGAATACGGTGAGCTGGTCAATGATTCCTGTGGGAGCAGGCATTGCGGCTTGTTATTATTTTGCTGCTCAAGGACAGAACGTTTTGTATTTGGCTGCCAGTGTATTGACATTTTTAAGAATGTATTTAGGAACTCTCGATGGGCTCATGGCTGAGTATTATCAGAAAGGAACGCGGCAAGGGGAGATCATCAATCGCTTAACACCGGAGCTATGCGATGTGATGTATCTGCTTGCCTTAATCTTAGCTCATCCGGAATTGAGATTGTTGGGGATCACTGTTTTGGCGATCGCTTGGATGACCACCTTTTCTGGTTTGGTTGGATTGACCGTACAAAAAAAGATTCAAAGCGTCGGGCCGGTAGGACAGACCGATCGCTTGGCAGCGCTTTTAGTATTCACATTACTACAATATGTTTCAAATCAATTTCATTGGAACATCAATTTCATTCAATTTTTTATGATTTGGGCGATTTTGGGCGGGATATTAACCATCATTCTTAGGTTAAAAAGAAGTTTGGATCATTAAAAATGACGACGATCTCTTTAGAACAATTGCGCAAGTATCTTCCGGCAGCTCAAAAGGATCATTTCTTTAATTATGCTGCCACGGCTCCACTGCTTCAACCCAGTGCGGAAGTGATGAAATCCATGATTCGGCAAAATTTGGAGCCCATGTCGAAACATTTTGACCAATGGCTCGCGATCATTGAATCGGCACGAGCACGGGTGGCCAAGATGATCAATGCCAGTTCAGAAGAAATTGCTTTCACCACAAATACTTCTATGGGGCTATCAATCATCGCCACAGCTATGGATTGGAAGGAAGGAGATCGGGTCATTTATCCGACGGATGAATTTCCATCTAACCGTTTTGTTTGGGAAAATTTTGAAAGCAAGGGCGTTCTTGCCGAGGCCCTAACGATTACGGATAGCCAAGATTTCCTTAACAAGTTAAAGACTCAAAATCTGGATCGTGTTCGGTTAATCTCTTTTTCGGCCGTTTCTTATCTTGATGGGAGATGCATTGATGTTAAAGAAATTACTGATTTTTGTCACAGTCGAAATATCAGGGTTGCGGTGGATGCGATTCAAGCCGTCGGGGCGATTAGCGTTGATGTGAAAAATTGGGGATGTGACTTTTTAGCTTGCGGAGGGCAGAAATGGTTGCTGGGTCCTGTGGGAAGTGGGTTTCTTTATGTGAGGAAAGAACTGCTCAATCAATTGTTTGTTCCGCTCGTGGGATGGGCAAGTTCGCGCCATGCGGGTATTTTTGACAGTTCTAGGCTTGAATTTGTCGATGGAGCTCGAAGATTTGAACCCGGTCTTCCTGATGTGCCAGCTATTGCTGGTTTGGCAAAAAGCATTGAAATTTTATCCTCAGCCGGCTGGCAAAATATTTTTCAGAGAATCCAAGAACATCATCAAGCATTGACTCAAAGCTTGATGACCGCAGGTTACACACCACTTTATTATAAAGATCATCAACAATCGGGGATTGTGACAATTCATCTTAATGGTGATCGCGAGGCCGAGCGGTTGCATCAATTTTTTCAGGAAAAGAAAATCATTGTTACTCAAAGTCAACGTTTTAATCATCAGCAGTTAAGGGTTTCCGCACATGCGATGACTTCGTTGCAAGATATTGAAGCTTTTTTGGGGAGTTTAAGAACATGTTCAAAAGTGAGAGGTAAATTTTTAACAACCATCCGTAAGAAAGAAAACATTTCATACGATAAAACAAAAGTGGTTGTCACTCAGCCTGAGAGGAGTGCTCTCGTCACCGGTGCCAGTCGAGGATTAGGTGAAGCCATTGCTTATGGTTTGGCCCATCGAGGATACCATTTGACCTTGGTTGGCCGGGATCGAGCCAAGTTGGAAACTGTTGTAGAAAATTTAAAACAAAAATATGGAGTTAAAGCAGAATATGTTGTGCTAGATTTAGCTCATAGATCCATGGTTGACAAATGGTTGCTTGATATACAAGACAAGAATTTTGATGTGCTGGTTAATAATGCTGCTGTGGCGGAGGCTGAATTATTTGCAGAATCGGATATCAATCGTTTGCGTGAAGCGTTTGAAGTGAATTATTTTGCTCCGGTGTTGATGACGCAGAAGATTCTCTCAAGAATGTTAGAAAGGGGCGAGGGAAGGATTCTCAATATTGTGACATCGGGGGCCCGGTGTTCTTTGCCATTATTTTCTGGCTATGCATCTTCTAAGGGTGCTTTGTGGGCATGGAGTGAGGCGTTGGGACGAGAGCTAAGAGATCAGAATATCACCGTCACAACGTTTCTTCCTCCTCATATGGCAACTGGCACACAGCGTCAATTGGGTCGCAAAGCTTTAGCTCATTATCAATTATCTAGGGATGATCTTGTTGCTGCTCGCGATGTCGCAGAACGGGCACTTTATGCTCTATTTTCTAAGCAATCTTCCGTCGTGCCTTTATTTGTTCGTTTTAAGTTAGCATTAAATGCTCTTATGCCCGATGTGATTACAAAACAGATTCAACAAAAGAAAATTTGATATCAAAAGGAGCCTTAACGACAAATGAAAAATAGTTTAAGACAGACGGGATTTAAAGCATTGCTCATCACTCAATTTTTGGAGGCTTTTAACGACAATGCTTTGAAAGTTGTCGTGACCTTCGTGGCTATTGATTATTTTGCTCAGCATGGATTGGGAACGTTGTTTGTGTCTTTGTCGGGAGCAGTTTTCATCCTTCCATTCTTATTGTTTTCTACATATGCCGGTCATTTGGCCGACCGCTTCAGTAAGAAGAAAATCATCGTCATCGCCAAGATTGCAGAATTATTCATCCTGTTATTAGGTCTCATGGCTTTTGTCAATATCAATATGGTGGGGATGTTGCTGGTTTTATTTTTTATGGGATTGCACAGTGCGTTTTTTAGCCCCTCCAAATACGCCATTCTGCCGGAGATTCTGGAGAAAGATGATTTGTCGGAAGGCAATGGTCAATTGCAGATGTGGACATATGTTGCCATCATTTTAGG
>JANLHA010000138.1 GCA_024653845.1 Candidatus Omnitrophota bacterium
CTTCTTGGAATCCCCAAACCCTAACGTCTTTAATCGACATCACCTGCCGCAATGCCTGAATCTGGTATTGAGCCTGAATTCCGCAACCCACCAGACTCACCACACTCGAATTCCGTCGCGCTAAATATTTTGTGGCCACAGCTGATCCCGCAGATGTCCGCAAGGCCGTCAAATACGTTGCATCCATGATCGATAACGGAAAACCGGTGCGCGGATCATTAAGAATAAAAACCGCCATCACCGCTGGCAAACCATATTTTCTGTTGAAGGAATGCGAATTGACCCACTTGATTCCACAACTTTTTGCTCCCGATAAATAAACCGGCATGGCTCTTAAATCCCCACCGTATTCTTTGAGATCCAAATAAATTTTGGGAGGCATCTGGGCACGGCCCATCGCGTACTCTTGAAAAGCCTCTTCAACAGCTACAATGGCCTGCTTGAGATTGATCAATTTCTCAATCTGCGGTCGAGTCAAAATCAACGTCTGATACAAATTCTTCTTCATTGAGACACCTCTTCATATCTAAAACAATCGGTTGTGTGATCATTCACCATTCCTGTTGCCTGCATATGCGCGTAAACAACGGTCGGTCCTAAAAACTTAAATCCACGCTCTTTCAAATCTTTGCTCAAGTTTTCTGCTTCTTTGGTTTTTGTGGGAAGGTCTGAAAAACTCTTCCAGCGATTGCGAAGCGGCTTGCCATCGACAAATCGCCAAATGTATTTTGAAAATGTTCCAAACTCTTTTTGTATGGCCAAAAAATACTTGGCATTGTTGACCGCAGCTTCCACTTTTAAACGATTACGAATGATTCCCGGATTTTGCAATAGCTTTTGAATGTCTCCTCGAGAAAATTGAACCACTTGCGTGGGGTCAAAGCCTGCGAAAGCCTTACGGTAATTTTCACGTTTTCTTAAAACCGTAATCCAGCTCAATCCTGCTTGGGCGGATTCTAAAATCAAAAATTCAAAAATTTTATGGTCATCGTAAACAGGCACGCCCCATTCAACATCATGATAGAGCTGATAAAGTTCGTCAGCTTCAGGGACCCAAGCACAACGCTTCTTGATTTGAGGCTTGGACAACTTCATCCCTTCACTTCCTTAATAATATAGTCATATCCTTCGGGATCTTTGAATATCATAAATTTGGTTCCCGCTAAGTCTTGTGGTTCGGTGATCTTCACACCATTGGCTTGCAATTGCAAGTATGTGCGATGGATGTCCTCACAAGCAAAAATGATCGACGGGCGATAATTCTCCCACTTATCTTTGATCGATCGAGGATACAGAAAAAGATGTGATTGCGCACCTGGTGGAGCCACTTCAAGCTGAAACGTTCCATGCCCCATGTCTTCTTTCAGAACAATTTCAAAACCCATTTGTTCAGTCCAAAATTTCTCGGCCTTGGCTTGATCTTCAACAAAAATCGATTGTGTTACAATATATGTGATCATAAATCCCCCTTTGGTTAACCCCTTAAGATTATAAATAAAAAGTAGCGAATCATCTAGGTGATTCGCTACTTTAATAATGACCGAGTCTAATTTCTATTTCTCAAAAATTGAATCCAGAAATTCCTTCATGTCCTCCCACGATTTTTGATCCGCTTCAAAATTGTAACCAAGAGGCAATCCGAATTTTTCAGCATTTTCATCCGCAGCAGGATTGGTAAAACTGTGCTTAGCGCCTTCATATTGAAGGACCTGATAATCCACACCCGCGGCATTCATCTCATTTTTAAATTTTTCAATTTCTTCTGCGGGGACCAAAACATCGTCGGCACCGTTACACACCAAAATTTTGGCTTTCACCTGACCCAACTGAGCCGGTGTTTGTGTCCCAAGACTTCCATGAAAACTCACAACACCTTTCAAATCCACTCCATATCTCGCCATATGCAAAACAATGCCGCCGCCAAAACAATATCCAATCGCAGCAATTTTCTGTGAGTCTACCATTGGGTGATTTTTCAAAACATCCATAGCCGCTAAAAATCTAGCTTTCCCGTCGGAATTCATTTTCTGACTGACCGCCGAAGCAAATGCTCCAGCTTGATCTGGATGATCGGCGGTTTTCCCGTCGCCATACATGTCCAATGCGAGTGCAGTATATCCCAATTGAGCCAACATCTCGGCACGCTTACGGGCATACGGAGTGTGTCCCCACCATTCATGAACAACCAGAACGCCAGGACGTTTTCCTTGAACGCTATCATCATAAACCAAATACCCCTTCATATTGATCTCACCAACTGTATATTCGATCTCTTGCCCCACGATGGCTGCCTCCACTGGTAAAATCAAAGTTAATAAAAACAGTGCCGTTAACAAAATGCGTTTTGACATCTCTTTCTCCTTTATAATCCGGGCACCACCATGTCCCGAGGATATTCGACATTAAAACCATACGTGATTTCTTTTTTCTCTCCTGGCTGCAATTCCAAAACCCAATGCCAGATGCCCTTGCGGTCTTTCCAATTGACATCGGTGGGCTTGACGCTGACATCGAATGTTTTGACTTTGATTCGGTCGTTTTCCGAAACAGGAATGGCCTCAAAAAGATGATACTTGATTTTTTGATTTTTATAGTTCTCGATGGTCAACTTGTGTTTGACAGTGATATTTTTATTGGCAGAAGGAATCCCTGCAATCAGCACATCATCCATCTTTCTTTCCATTTCCTCACGTTTGACCTGAACACTATCATCCACTCCTAAAAATAAATTAAACTCTTGTCCAGGCTGAATGTAATCAATGTTGGATTTGCCAACATAATCATCTCCCAGAAATAAATTGATCTCTCCGGGCAACAATTGCAGATCCGGCGAATTGTTGACCACACTTCCCAAATACGTCGAAGAACTCACGCGTGGATAACTCGAATACTCAAACTCCGCTTTTAAGGTTTGGGTTGAAATAGGGTATTTATTTTCTGTCCCGTCGGACTTGATGGTCACGGGTCGGGCCAACTTATAAATCACCGAAACACCTTTTTGGCCCACTTCAGCCATCTGAACATCAGCCTCTTTTTCACGTTCTTCATTTACCCTGGCCATCATTCCTTCTTGCGCCATATCAAATGATTGATATTGTCCGGCGGGCGCGGCGGCTTTCTCCATCATCGCCATCCGTCGCTGCGCCATGGGACGCACCTCTTGAATGATCCACGGAGAAACATACGGCATTCGCCCTCCTTGAGTGGGCCGCGCCGTCGAGAGAGTCAATTCGACATTTTGCCAATCCTCGCCGGTGGTTTGCTGAACCACTCCGTAAGCGGTGAGATCGACTTGTCCTTTTTCAAGTTCTGAGCGAGCATCATAAACCGACCGCCAGTTGGCTCCATGCACCAAGTACGCCACATCTAATGAAAATTTTCCAGCTTGTTCACATTTGAGATCCACAACAATGGAACGAACCAATTTTTCTTGAGGAGACTGCAATTGTCCCAACTGTCTTTCTAAAACTTCTTTTTCTTTGGCGAGTTCTCGATTCTTAAGACGAATGGCTTCTCGACTTTGCTCAACTTCCTGCAAACTGTCTGATAAAAACTTCAACGTCCCGGCCAGAGAATCTGCCGTCGGCATCGTTGTGACCAAATCTTTGGGAAGTTGTTTTTCGGAAAATAGCGTGACAGAATCCAAAAATTTGATTTTCTTGTCAAGAATCCCAATCTGAATTTCATTCTGATGAATTTGGTCAGCAACTTCTTGAATTTCTTTCTGCAGTTCTTGCACCCGTTTATCCGCGGTTTCTTTTCGATATTCTTTTTTCATATACGCGCCAAAAAGCTTGACCTGAGCGGTACCTCGTCCGGCCACCGAAAGCGAGTTTTCATCGATCTCAGGGATGATTCCCTCAAATACAACGCTGTGCTCACCCGGCGACAATTCGATCGACGCCTCACGCGTGATGTGCGCCGCTCCGGGATAAACCGTCACTTCGCGGATCTGAGAAGTGGTCGGAATCATTTCAGCTTCAACAGAAAATCCCCAAGAACAACTTAAAAAAATTCCCAATATCAAAAATTTGGTGGAAAATTTCATTAGAGCTCCTTTCCGAATTGATAAAAAAAGGAGACAATCAAAATGATTGTCTCCTTTCATAAAACTATTTCTGCGGGCGCTTCACAGCTTCCCCCCGTTCTTAAAACGACTTCTTACTTGCGACGACGAAGAAAAAACGCCCCTGACAACCCGGCACCTAGCAAAAGCATGCTAGCCGGTTCCGGAGCGCTATGACTTGGCGGTGCCTGCTCGGTAAAAATACGAATATAATCACCAGGCGTACTTGCGCGAAAACGCAAATTGATTCTATTCGAATTCACCGCATCGATCCAAGCGATATCTCTATTAGTAATAGGCTCTAATCCTCTCAAGACTGGATTAAGATATGTCACCGAATTGGTGATCAAAAGATCCGACGCCATCAAGTTCGGTCGACTCGTCATGATCGCCAAAACATCTTGATCAAATTCGACAAACCCGTGAACCGTTTGGGTATTTCGAGGATCGAAAAAAATGTAATGACTGGCCACTTCCGTTCCTGTAGGAAGGTTCAGCATCCCAACATCCGCTGTCAAAGCACTTGGAAGCGCAATGTCTTGATCTTCATTGAATCCATACAAATTGTTGTTTTGAAATGTGTTGTTTCCCACAGCTCCATTGAATCCAATCAATTCAATGAAACTTCCGCCTTGAGTCAAAGCGGTTCCCCCGGTGATTTGGCCTGTAACAATCAAGGCCTCTGCTTTGGAACTCAATCCTACTCCCAACAACGTGAGCAAGACCAGCGCGCAGAAACGCTTCATGATATTAATCCTCTTCATATTCATTTCCCCTTTCCATGCCGTCCTTTGGAAGGCAAGTGGGACAAGAATACCTGATCATCTTCGAAAATACAATAGGACAAACTATGACATACGTGGCCAGCCAATTTTATCATTTTTGGCTAAAAATACCCTACTCCAGCTCAATTCTTTCTAAATATTGCGCGATTTTGACATCTGTTTTAATCTCTTCTTTGAGCAAGGACGAAAAAGATTCTGCCGCAATGCTTTCCGCATGAACAATGAATATTTTCTGTGGCGCTTGGCAAAAGCCTTTGACCCACCTTAAAAGTTCTTCTCGATCTGCGTGAGCTGAAAATCCATTGATCTTCTCAATTCGCGCACGAACCGGCCAAGTTTTTCCAAAAATCCTCACACGTGAAGGTTTTTCCAAAATTTCCCGGCCTAGCGTTCCTTTGGCCTGGTAACCGACAAAGAGAATCGTACTTTCTTCTCTTGTAATATTATGCAACAGATGATGCTTGATTCGTCCGCCATTGCACATTCCTGAACCCGCCATGATCAAGCATGTTCCCTTGATCACGTTGATCGCTTTCGATTGTTCGATTGTTTCCGTCATCTTTAATAAAGGGAAGGAAAAGATTGATTCCGTCTTTTGCATACGAAGCTTGGCTTCCTCATCAAAACACGTAGAATATTTGTTAAAAACTTTGGTGATTTGGATCGCCATGGGGCTATCGAGGAATGTGAGAATCGGTGGAATGCGTTTCTGCTGATACAATTCTTGCAAATGATAAAGGAGTTCCTGGGCCCGCTCGATGGCAAAGGTCGGGATGATGATGTTTCCACCTCGCCGTTCTGCTTCCTGGATGATCTTCTCAAATTTTTGAGACGCATTCTCTTCATCTTCATGTTTTTTATTCCCATAAGTAGCTTCCATGACGACATAATCTGCGCGCTCAAAAAGATGGGGATCATCAATGATAGGACGATTCCATCGTCCTATATCACCGGAAAAAATAATGATTTTTTCTTTTCCCGCATCTTGAAATTTCAGCTGGAGCATCGCCGCGCCTAAAATGTGCCCCGCTTCATGATAAGTGACTTTGAATTCATTCGAGATGAGAAATTCTTGACCAAAAGAAATGGGATGAAATAACGGGAAAACTTTTTGGGCATCTGCGACCGTATAAAGAGGCACCTCGGGAAAAGGACCTTGCCTTTTTTCTTCTTGATGGCGTTTGCGCTTGAAAACGGCATCCGCTTCTTGCAAGTTGGCGGTATCTAACAAAGAAACTTTGGTGATTTCGCTCGTCGGAGCGGTGCAATAAATGAGACCGCGAAACCCATCGCTGACCAGCTTAGGCAAATAACCGCAATGGTCCGTGTGAGCATGCGTCAAAAGAATACATTGGATATCTGCGGGGGCGACTGGAAAAGGCTCCCAGTTACGTTTGACATAATCTCGCTCTTGAAAAAGGCCGCAGTCGATGAGGATTTTAGTGTTGCCTTGCTCGATGAGAAATCTTGAGCCTGTAACCGTTCCCGCAGCACCTAGAAAAGTGATTTGCATATTATAAATTTATTGGCGGGTCCCGCAATTATTTTTAAATTAAACTCTCTGCATCGCCTTGAGTTTTTGAATCAACTGAACGTTGACGCTGGTATCAATGGGAATTTCAAAGACACTCAATTCTTTCTTTTGCAGTGAGTGAGCCAATTGGCTTTTCAACTCGCTAAGTCCTTGAGGACGATACCCCTGGATTCCAAAACTTTCGGCATATTTTTTAAAATCGGGATTAGTTA
>JANLHA010000143.1 GCA_024653845.1 Candidatus Omnitrophota bacterium
CTTCTTCTGTTGAAGACACTGCTGATGTCTGGGCTGCCATATTCGCCGTCACCACATCCGCGGCTGTGCCGGCATCGGTGGCTTCTGCACGATGGTGCCCTCGATAAATACTTCCGATTTCATGAAATCCTTCCCCGCCCAAAAAATATTTTCTGGGGATCACTTGTTGCGTGGCAGGATCCAATTCTTCTTTGATAAAGTTATAGGCCCCTTTCTTAAAAGCCTCTAAATATTGCTGGTAAATTTTTTCTTTAGTTTGTTTATCTTTCAGATCAATCCCCGCAATTTTATTTTTCTCCACGTAACTCTTACCCAAAAAACTTTCTTTCAAATTCCTCTTAAACCAAACCGCCAGAATCAAGGCGTGATAAATCTGTCGAAGCGCCGCAAAAGATTCACCTTCGTTGACCTCCCTTTCAATCTCCGGAAGAATCACTTCACGGATCACCTCTGTTGACAACTGTTGTTTGCTTTGGGGTTCTTTCTTCTCCTGTGCCAGATATTCTTCTTCCAACATCACTTTCAATTTAGCTTTGGTGATAAAGCCAACATTTTCCCCCTCATAAACCTCAGCCACTTCTGGAACGATCCATACCTTATGAAACGTATTGACAGGGATTTGAGTGGTCCCATACTTTTTTGCGGCGATGGCATAAATTTTCGCCCAAAACTTTTTACCGATTTCCCCCTCTGGATACATCAGGCTGGCCGTCAATTGCTTTAAAAAATAATCCTGCGATAACATATCCCTGCCCATTTCCGTTTGTCCCAGAACATCAGGAATGATCCGGTCAGGCTCTTGCGGGGACAAATTCACCCATAAATCTTTTTCTGGAACCGTCAATGAGGTTAAGAAGTATTTGATCAACTTGGTATACTCGGCCTTCAAATTTTCCGCAGAAGACAATGCTTCACCCTTATCAATGATGAAATCCAATTTTAACGGCTGGTCAGGAAAAATTCTGATGCCTTTAAGCACCACAGTATTTGTAGCAGAAGAAACAGAAAGTGCTTCCGCAGGCAGAGCCATCGTTTGGACAGCAGGCTGCGCCCAAACAATGTCCGCTCCTGATGAAGTCATAAGGTTGGAACAAAAGGCCAATAAAATCAAAATGATAACGGATTTCTTCATATGGGTATCCACGTTTTCTGGGGAATAATATGGAAAGTATATACTATAAGGGGACTTTTTTGCCACTTTGTAAGTTTAAAATTGAGGATAGGGATTTTTTAGAAAAAAACGAAATATTACGCGGGGAACTTCCAATCCTGGACCACTTTGATGATTTCATCCGCCGGCAAAGGCTTGCTGAAGTAATATCCTTGCACCTCGTCACACTCATGCTCTTTCAGAAATTGCATTTGTTCCCTGGTTTCAACACCTTCTGCCACAACTTTGAATCCTAAGTTGTGGGCGACATTGATAATTGCCTTGGTGATGGCCGCATTATTGTTATTGGTCGTCAAATCTTGAATGAACCCTCGATCAATTTTCAAGTTATCAATAGGAAACATTTTTAAACAGCTCAAGGAAGAATATCCCGTCCCAAAATCGTCGATCGAAATGCGCAATCCCGTCTCACGCAATTCTTTTAACAATTGGATGCTATGTTCAATATTTCCCATGGCGACACTTTCGGTGATTTCAATTTCCATCGTCAGCGCGCTGTTATCCGTTTCCTTCAAAATGGATTTGATCAAATTTGCAAAGCCTTTCTGCTGGAATTGTCTGGCCGAAACATTCACCGCCACATGGGGAACAGGATACCCTTTTTCTCGCCACGCCTGACTTTGTTGACAAACCTCATTGAGAACCCAAGAACCAAATTGAAAAATAAGACCCGTCTCTTCGGCCAGCGGGATAAAATCGTTAGGAGGAATGATTCCATGTTCAGGATGACTCCACCTAGCCAATGCTTCAAGGCGAGTGATCGATCCCGTCGATAAAGAAATAATCGGCTGATAATGGAGAGTAAATTCTTTGCGATCCAAGGCCCTTCGCAGGTCTCCTTCTAACCGTAAAGCGGTCACCGCTTGCTTATGCATTCTCGTGTCAAAGACCTGGTATCGCCCTCGTCCCGACGATTTGGCACGGTACATTGCGGTATCCGCATCTCTTAAGAAATCCTCGGGTCGCAGATATTCAGGATTGTTGAGCACAATTCCAACGCTGGCTCCCACATAAATTTCTTGTCCTTCAATTTGAAAAGGCGGTTCCAGAAGTCGAAGAACCCGTTGAGCAATATGCGTCGCCACATTCAAGTTGGCCACGTCTTCTAACAAAATCACAAATTCATCTCCTCCAAGTCTTGCAATCAAATCTTCTCCTCGAATGCATTTTCGAAACCGCGCGCTGGCTTCAATGATCATCTGATCCCCAGCGGCATGTCCTAAACTGTCATTGATCAATTTGAAACGATCAAGATCAATAAAAAGAACCGCATAGAGCAAGTTCGGATGACGTTTACCCCGGCTGATCAATCGCTGCAATCGGTCCACCAG
>JANLHA010000145.1 GCA_024653845.1 Candidatus Omnitrophota bacterium
CGATCTCCTCATGGATTATAAGCTCAATGAACTCGTTCAAGTTCTCGTCGGATACTCCCACTTTTTTGCCGGAAATTATTTAAAAGATACAGGAGCCAACGACGACGCAGACTTCTTTTATCTGCAGACAACATTTTCACTCTAAAGCATAAAGTATTTTGAAACTCTCATACGTTAAAAGGCCGGGCGATGACTCACGAATTGACAGCCGTGGAAAATTTTTCTCTGCAACAGGATCTGCGCCAAATTGCAGAAGGGAGAAAAGTCTATAAGGAGCTCATTCCCAAAACAACACCCGGTCCTGGACAACAGTATGCTTTTGAAGTCAATTTGGATCAATGCAGCGGCTGCAAGGCGTGTGTCGCGGCGTGTCACAGTGAGAATGGTCTCGATGAAGACGAAACATGGCGATCCGTCGGGCTTTTGCAGGGAGGTGGAGATGAAAATCCAACCATTCAACACATCACCAGCGCGTGTCACCATTGTTTGGAGCCAGCGTGTATGTCGGGGTGCCCAACTAAGGCGTATGAAAAAGACCCGACAACGGGAATCGTGAAACATTTGGATGATCAATGTTTTGGCTGTCAGTATTGCATCCTTAAATGCCCTTATGATGTCCCTAAATACAACCCTAAGCGCGGGATCGTTCACAAATGTGACATGTGTATCAGTCGATTGAATGTCGGCGAAGCGCCGGCTTGTGTGCGTGCTTGCCCGACGAGTGCGATTAGGATCACCGTCATCGATCAGCAGAAAGTACGCAATCGCCCTCAGGACTTTGTGAATATTCCGGAGGCCCCAGATTCACGGTATACACTTCCAACCACTCGTTACGTGAGTCGTCAAAGTCTTCCCAGCGACATGACCTCCATCGATTCTTATACCGTAAAACCGGAGCATTCCCATTTGCCATTGGTTTTTATGTTGGTTCTGACGCAGCTCTCCGTTGGATCATTTGGAGTGGAATTGTTTTTGAGAGAATATGCTCCGTCGAGCTTAAGCACCCTCTTGTTTCCCTTTTCTGTCGGGATGGCTTTAGGGATGGGCCTCTTGGCTTTGGCCGCAAGCGTTCTTCACTTGGGTCGTCCACTCTATGCGTTTCGGGCGTTCTTAGGATTTCAAACGTCGTGGTTGAGTCGAGAGATTGTGGCTTTTGGAACATTCGCGCTATTAGCTGCGTTTTATGCCAGCGCGTTGTGGGTTGTGCCTTTGCGAAATAAAATTTTATCTCTAGGGGGAGGAGCAGGGTTGACGGTTCTTGCCATCAGTGTTTTCGTGAGTGGATTTTTAGGAGTGCTCTGCTCCGTGATGGTTTATCGTGATACGCAACGCCCGTTTTGGAATCATCCGATCACGTCGTGGAAATTTTTGATGACGACGATGATTTTAGGGGTGGTCAATGTTTTGATGGCATCGGTGGTGTTTTCGTGGATGGGATCCGTCATTTCTCCGACATATATTATGGAGACGTTTGGAAAAGATTTCTGTCGAGTTCTCATCGCTGCCATGGCGATCAAGCTCTTGATGGAGGCAAGCATTTTTTCCCACCTTTGTCAAAAGAAAATGACCTTTTTCAAAAAAAGTGCGTTGCTTATGACCAGACCGTTGAAGAGAATTACCCAATTGCGTTTTTTTTTGGGGGTCGCCGGGGGCATGATTTTGCCGGCGGTTTTTTTAAATGATTCTGCCATGCTTCCCGAAGAGATGAAGGTGATGTTTGCGGTTGCGATTTTTATTTTTTGTCTCGGCGGAGAAATTTTAGAGCGTTATCTTTTCTTTCGAGCCGTTGTCCCATTGAAAATGCCAGGTGGGCAAGCGAGTTAGGAATTTTTTATGAATAAATTGCGAGACATCTTTTATCAGAAGAATGGGAAGTTCGCTGAAGAGTTTGCCTTCGGAGAGCCCGCGCTTGGTCTCGGGCGTTTTCCTCAACGGATTCAACCGGATTCTTTGGTCAAGAGTATTTGTGGCTTTTGCTCGACGGGATGTAGCCTTGATATCCACATAAAAGACAAGAAGGCGATCAATATCACTCCGACTCACAAGTACCCTGTCAACCAAGGTGAAGCGTGCCCCAAGGGATGGGAAGCTTTGACGCCTTTGAAAGCCACAGACCGTGCGACGACTCCCTATTTTCGTAACGCTTCGGGGAAATTGGTTGCGGTTGATTGGGAGACGGCCTTGAATACGTTTGTGAATCGTTTTTTAGAAATCCAAAAGAAATATGGCCGCGAAAGTCTGGCGTTCTTAAGCACGGGCCAGATTTCGACGGAAGAGATGGCTTTCTTGGGCGCGTTGGCCAAATTCGGGATGGGCATGATTCACGGCGATGGCAACACTCGTCAATGCATGGCTACGTCGGTGGTTGCCTATAAAGAATCTTTTGGATTTGACGCCCCGCCATATACC
>JANLHA010000148.1 GCA_024653845.1 Candidatus Omnitrophota bacterium
GATCATTTGGTGGGTGCTGTGCCACATACTTCCGTTAATGGTGTCGGTGGAGGCGGATTATCCAATGCCGGAGACGTTTTGGACGGAAGCCGAACATACATTTGGGACAAAGGTGGAGCCGCTGATCTTGCAGATGGGATTGCAAATCGTGGTGATTCTGGTTTTGCGATGATGATTTGGGATTTTGGTAGTGCTTTTGACAGTATGCGATTATACACGCATCAGGATCATTATTTCGGTGGACCGATTTTCGATCCGTTCCAAGCTCAAGATGTTATGGAATATAGTGTGTGGGGAAGCCATGATGGGGATTCCTTCGCCCTTTTATCTGATGTGATTGATTTTGATATCGATGGTGGTGGCGCGGGTTTGCCAACATATGTCTTCTTTGGAGAAGAGCCATCAATCGTTTATCGTGGCGGTAGTGCCGAATTTGGTGCGGTCAATGCTTATACAAGAGAATACGTATTTAGTGATGCTTATCGTTATTATGGAATTCGTACCAGCTTAGTTTCTCTTGCTCAAGACGATGCGGATCCAGAGATCGACACCATTGCAGCTTTTAATATCTCTGATCGTCCTGAGGGGTCTCCAGGAAAACCGACGAATGCTGTTCCGGAGCCTGCAAGTTTAATTTTGTTTGGCATGGGTGCCGTTGGAGCTATTGCTCGAAAGAAATTTGCAGCTTAAAAAAGGTCAAGTCTTAAAATCGAGAAAAAGTATCAAAATAAACAATATTCAGTGAAAGATATTATTGAATTAGATACCAGTGATTTAAACGGCAAAGTTTTTGATTGGAGACATTACGGCGGCCCCTTGGCAATATTAAAATTATCAAATTTTGTTAGATTTGAAATTTTAAAGGATGTGAGAAAAAATCCTTCAAAACGAGCTTTGCCACAACCTAAAAATCATTACATCCAACAAGGCGGCTTAATTTTGAAGAAGATTAAGGAAATCCCCAAAGGTGTTAAAAGAGCAAAAATTAAAAAGAGTAATATGATTGATCTCGGTGGAGAACATAAATTACTTATTCAGAGACAAAAGTAAAGCTTTTAATCCTATACTGTATCTGTATTAACTGCTATCTGCTATTGAATGACTAGATTGGCTTCTTCTGTAGCTATCCAGTTGCAAAATTCGTCCGCTAGCGGGAGTTAATATCCTAAACCCACTGTAACCAAATAAGTTGCAGTGGGTTTTTGTTTTTTAAAGTTAAGTGTTATACTCATCTCATATGAAAAAGAATAATGAAGAAAATAATTCTTGCTTGAAAGCATACAATCTCTTTGGATTAAAATTACTGAAGAAGGCGATGTCATTATGCTCTTCGGGTGGCCAGAGCAATTGGAAGCCGCCTCGCGTTATCTTTCTCAGGATTCGTTGAAACCTTAAAGGAATATTCCTGTTTTTCTCAAAATAAAATGGAGAATACGGACATGGCACATATCAATATTGTAATTCTTCATGGGATCGGCAAGAATGAGATTGGTTATGCCGATGATTTGGTTAAAGGCATAGAAAAGGAATTTAATACTTTCCTTGAGAGAATTACTGGCCAAGCGGATAATGGTACAGTCAAGCTCATCTTTAAGCCCATTGTCTGGGATGATATTTTGGATAGAAATCAGGGACAGCTTAAAGTTATACTTGAGCGAGCTCTAGCACAGAAGCAACGTATAAGTTTTTTACGTTTTTGGACGGGTATTGGCATATTGCCGATCGCCATAGCTATTTGGCTTTTTGTAGCGGTATTTAAACATCCAGTTATTCTGTTGATAGCTGCATTGATTTCAGGGTATCTATTATATCGTTTTGGGACAAAGCTTTATTATCAGCTGCGTACAGGTTTTGCGTCAGAGTTTGTCATGGATATTATTGGTTATTTAAATAGGGATGCTCAAAAAATGATCCAGGATCGGATTAAAGAAGATTTAAAATCCATCAATGGCGATAAAGAGCCGGTTACGTTTATCGCGCACAGTCTTGGAACTGTTATTGCTTCTGACTTTATTTGGGATCGGCAGAATGAAAAGGATTTTGGTGATTTTAAACTAAGCAACTTTTTTACCATGGGTTCACCTATCGCTCTTTTTGCCCTACGTTGGGGCGCTGAGCTTTTTAATAAACCCATCCGGATGGACGATCCAAATGGATGTTGGATTAATATTCTTGATAAGGATGACCCCATAGCGTACCCATTAAAAGAGCTTAATAAGGAATACAAGCATGCTGTCTTAGCTGATGAAGAAATTAATGTCGGCCCTTTGGGTGTTGCGCACGTGAAGTATTGGAAGAGTGAACAAGTTCATAAAATCATTGCGCATAAGCTGGCGAAGGATTGGGTGAGGATGAATGGAAAGAATGTCTTGAGGAAGTCGACCTCAAAAATTATTCCCCCAAATTAAAAATATTAACATTCAACTCATGGAGGAATTATGCTAGCGGTTGCCTTGACTTTTATCATCGGAGGAGCTATTGGCGTTTGGTATGCCCGAGTATCCTCCAATCTACAAAAACTCCTTAAAGCTACACCAACCTCTTGCATAAGCAATCTTTCTGCAGGACAATTTGTTGAAGTCAAAGGAACCGTTGATTGCCAATTCCCACTTAAAGTTCCCGGATCAGAAAGAAAATGCGTCTATTACTCTTATGAATTACAACGCCGTGAACGCAAGAGAAACTCTAATTCGATTACTGAATATGAGTGGCATACAATCAAACGAGGGGAAGACCAAACACCCTTTATTCTCAAAGATGAATCAGGAAGTATCGATGTTAATCTTCTGGGCGCTGAAATTGAAGCGGAAGTTATCTTAGATCAACTGGTCGATCCGTTGAAAGATAGCAATAGCACCATTGTCAAAGCCTTCTTTTATATGAGTCAACTGACCGCAGGAATACATGAAAGAATTATTGTTAAAGCTATTGAGCTGGGCAGCGATGTCTATTGCTTAGGAACTGTGCTTGAGAGTGCCGATGGGAAACTGAGGATTGGCAGAGGGACTAAGCGCTTCTTTTTAAGTACCTCTTCAGAAGAACAGGTCAAAAACAGTACGGTAGAAAGAATTCTTCTCGGGTACATTCTCGGAGGAGCAGCTATTCTTTTTGGGGTCTATCTTCTGTTTGTAAAAAACTAACTTCGGTCTCGACTTCCAATTTAACCAGTGAGGTAATTAAGCGAAGCGGTGAGAATGGAAAACCGCCCATTAAAGTTAATAAGCTAACTTTAGTGGCTGGTATTGTTTCAGCTCATTGTGAAATTCCTTATGATGACACTCTGCGAGAGGGAAAACTAAATTAACTCTATTGCTATTACAGTTATGAAGATGAAGTATGTCGATATAACCCTTTTAATATCAATTGCAATCCTTTCCACTTTTGACTAGAATGGGCCAAATTAAAATAAACAGGAGAAATTGTATTGGATACCCGAGCGACTTGTCTTAACTGCATGGACGGGC
The DNA here is from genome assembly GCA_024653845.1 of Candidatus Omnitrophota bacterium. GTDB lineage: Bacteria > Omnitrophota > Gorgyraeia > Zapsychrales > JANLHA01 > JANLHA01. Next base: position 3,465 of record JANLHA010000148.1, read on the forward strand.
GTGTGCAATTGCCAGTTTTACATTGGATCAATGCCAATTATCCCGTCGATTTTGTGGATGTGATCACCGAAGCTGGGATGGATGGTGTTTTAGCCAAGCAAGAAGACATTTCCGAAATTTTACGCAGTATCAAAGTTTCCGTTAACTTGAATAAATCGACTCGTCTTTTTGTTGTCGGGCATCATGACTGTCGAGGTAACCCTATCGACCAAGAACGTCACCGTGAAGAAATCATCGACGCTGTTAAGCGCTTAAAACCTCTTTGGCCCGCTCAACAAGTGGTAGGGCTTTGGGTCAATAATAAATGGCAGGTGGAGCTCGTCTGTTAAAAATTAGTAATATCAAGAATTGGAGTATGGGATGAAAAAAGTCATTTTGTTTTCAATGGTTTTAAGTGCATCGTGTTTAACTTCTCCGGCGAAAGCCGCTATTTCTGTTGATGTTTACCGCGACGGATACATCGAAGATTTTACGCGCAGCCAAGTTGTTCCGCCGGACGGCATTGCGGATCGGATCTCTGATACCAACGCTTTGCTCGCTTCCCGAGGAGAATTTTTTGATCAATTCAATGCCTTCAATGTCGACAGTCATGCCATTATGACGTTTGACGTTTCTTTTTATTCGGGGCAAAATCTTTTATCAGCATTTTTAACAGGTTATGGAACAAGGGTTGATAATAGAGGGTCTTTGGATCCGATCTCGGGTGAATTTTATCTTTATTCTGGAGATGGGCTGGTGGGTTTAGATGATTTCAATGTCCCGGGAGATTTTTTGGGCAGTCGTTCTTTTCAAATGAACTCCGCAGGATTTAATCTCGACCCTTTCCAAGTTGATGTGACGTCATCTCTGCAGGATTTATTGGATAGCTCTTCTTCGTTCGCGGAATTTCGTGTGGAGTCGGAATCCGCATCCGTTTTCATTAATGCTGGAGAAACGGATCCAAGCACTTTTTTCTCGGTAGATACTCGCTGGCCAGGCCCGCGTCTTGTTTTAGAATTTGACCAAAGCGCTACGGCTGTCCCAGAACCGGCAACCATTTTGATGTTAGGCGGCGGATTATTAGGGGGTTTTTTTCGTAAAAGAAAGCAAGCCCTTGTTAAATAAAATATCAATCAAGTGTCAATTAACCCTCTGTAACTAAATGTGTTGCAGAGGGTTTTTTATTGGGCTAGAATGTCTCAAATGAAAAATATAATCCGATATTTTGCTAGAAGTTTTCGTACAGTTGTAGGTATCGTTTTGATCTGGAGAGGCATCTGGTATATTTTTGATGCTCTCGATAGTTGGTTGTTTGGCGGAAGCCACATCGTTACAGCCATTGGCGGAATTGTTGCCGGTTTTCTTTTGTTATACCTTCCTGATAAAGATTTGAAAGAAATCGAAAAACTTTAATTTGAGAGACCGTGCTGCTTTGAAAAAATCCCTTCTTGAACTTCATCCCAAAAGAGTTGATATCATCATTTTGATTTTTGCTTCCGCAATTTTCCTATTGATTGGTTTTAACCTTCCCATCTTGACGGTCCGTAAGCTTTGGGAAAGTAATACTTATTCCATTTTGTCAGGCATTCAAAATCTTTGGAAAGAAGAATACTACACGTTGGCATTTATCATTTTCTTTTTCTCGATCATTTTCCCAATCGCCAAGTTGATGTCTCTTTCGGTGGTTTGGTTTGTGCGTTTACGAGACGAACAGAGACAAAAATTAATTTATTTTCTGGAACTCTTGGGAAGATGGTCGATGCTCGATGTGTTTGTTGCCGCGATTATCATTGTATGGGTAAAATTGGGAGCGCTGGCCGATGCCAAAGCCGAGGATGGGATTTATTTCTTCGGGGCATCGATCCTTTTAGCCATGATCGTAACGTCTTTGCAGGGCGCGTTAACACGTCGGTATAAATAATCTGTAGCCTCAGAATTCACGACCACGGATATTGGTAATCCGCCTGTCTCACCTTGTCCTCTGTTGTCCTATTGACATAAACTCATTCTCATGAGAAATTACAGCCGACTTGGTGAACATATTTTATAGAAATATTAACGTTTAAGAAGAGAGGTCCGTATGAAAAATCTAAAAACATTACTCATTGCATCATTTGTTGTGATGGGTCTTGCGGGTTTTGGCAACAAGGCCGAGGCCATTGTTGTCGATGTGGTTGTTAAGGGAAGCGATGCGATTTTTATCGCTGGCCGTACTGATTTGGTCATCCCGCCAGCATCTGACCCATGGGGAGTGCTTATTCGTCATGGTGGTCCGACACCCGAAGAGATTCAAGAAACATTGCCTCCGATTCTTGGTGTCAACGAAGGTGATATCATCCGCGTGCTTGATCCTGCGGTTGGAGGGGTGAGCTTCTTTAATGGTTTTGGCGCGCCTCTTTTTGGACCTGATGGTAATGGATCCAGTGGAAGCAGTTTGACTTCGCTCGACGGAATCAGCGGATACATCGGACCTCAAGGACCATTGACTGGCGTTTTTTTAAGCAATGCGATTCCCAATGTCGGACCTGCACCTGCGACACTGAATTTCAATGGGAATACGAATTTTGCATCGTTGTCTCCCGAATTGAATCAAATTTTCTATATTGGAAATGGTGTGACTTCAGGCGGAGATTTCCAAACATTCATCGCTCCTTCGGGTGCCACTCGTTTGGCTTTAGGTATCCCAGATGGATTTGGTTTTGGCGGAGCTCCAGGAGCTTATGATGATAATGATGGTAGCTACCAAGTTCGTATTGGCATTAACCAGCGACCAGATGAACCTAGTCGACCTAATGCCGTCCCAGAACCTGCGACGTTGAGCTTGTTAGGCGTGGGTTTAGTGGGCGCTGCTTTTCGTAGAAAAAAATAAGATTATTTTTAAAAGTCATGGTAAAAAGAGAGGGCAGTCAATCGACTGCCCTTTTTATTTTTTGAAATGAAGGAGGCGTATGGATAACGTTGCATGGGATTCAGAGATTCAGAAAAAGTTTGAACAGTTGCTTGAAAAAATTCCTGGTGTTTTGCGTGGGCTCGCGAAAGATAAAATTTCGAAAAGAGCAGAAGGCCTTGCCCGAGCGGAAAATCGTTCTGTGGTCGGTGAAAAAGATTTAGTCGATGCCTGCTTTGTCGAGACACCATTTGGGTTCCACGGGCCAATGAAATGCGATATGGAAGAAATTGGAATTGATTATGCAAAATACGGCCATTCGAAGTGAGGATCATCGTAGCCTCAAGTTTTATTTTTTTCTCTAGTATTTCTCTCCGGTCAAAGTCTGCGGTCGATTTTGACCTCTCGAACATCAATTCAATAAAAATTTTATAAATTTTATATCTTTCTCTTGTAACTAATTTATAATGATATCAAATTCTTTAAAAAGACTATTGTTCTAATCTATTAGGAGATAGTGTGAAGAAACAAGCCCAGAAAGTCCCTGTTGATTATCTTCTGCTTTATGTGCCTTTTATTATTATTGTGGTGATTGCTATTGGTCTCATCCCTTTTTTGGTTTTTACTAGCTATCGACATCTTTTGCCAGAATTAGTGCGTTTTTCGGTCCCTTTTTTAAGTAGTTTTATCATTGTAATCTTTATAACTCCTCTTATTTGTTGCCTCGCCCGAAAATATGGATGCATAGATCGTTCAACAAAATTTAAAAAGGATAAAATTCCCACTCCCCTGCTAGGAGGTGTTGTCATTTTTTTATCTTTTGCTGTGGTCCTTCTCGCTCAAAAAAATTTGACAATAGAGATGTGGAGTATTTTTGTTGGTGGGGCGATCATTTTTTTATTGGGAACTATGGACGATATCTATCGCCTTTCTTCTCGTGTAAGATTATTAGGGCAATTGGCTGCGACAATCATCGTCATGTCAGCTGGATTAAAAGTGACATTTTTCCCTGCGACGTGGTGGGGAGAGGGCTTAACTTTTCTAGTCACCGTCTTTTGGGTTATTGGGATTATTAATGCGATGAATTTTATTGATGGGGCTGATGGTCTGGCCTCAGGGGTTGCTGTGATCAGTTCGCTTTTCTTTTTTCTTCTGACTTTACATCTGACGCAACTGCATGTATCTGTCATTGCAGTCATTGTGATGGGTGCTGGGCTGGGATTTCTCTGTTATAATTTTAAGCCAGCCAAAATCTATTTGGGAGACGGCGGCAGTGCCTTTTTAGGGTTTATTCTTGCCGTGATTGCCTTGTTTGGAGGATGGTCTGACAAGGGACCAGTGGTTGCATTGGGAATCCCGGTCACCATTTTGAGTGTTTTAATTTTTGATATGATTTATATCACGATTAGCCGTATCAAAAATGGACAAGTCAAAACGTTTCAGGAGTGGCTGGATTATCGGGGAGAGGATCATTTCCACCATCGTTTGATGAAATTGGGTTTTGGAGAACGCGAGATGGTGATTTTTATTTATCTCATATGTTTTCTCTTGGGTTTCAGTGCTTTGATTTTTGAGGTGGTGGAGGGGTCATTTTATACCGTTGTGGTTCTTGCTCAGGTAGCAACTCTTTTCTTTCTCATTTCTTTATTAATGTTGGTGGGGCGGGATCCGAAGATAAAAACAGGGGTTTGAAGAATGAAAATTAAGGTTAGCCGATACTATTTTCTGATTCGTTATTTTTTATTTTTCTTTTCTTTCGCCGCATTGCTTATCTTTATTAGTCTCCAACTTGTTTCTCACACACAAAAAAAACATGCTGATTTGCTCGATCAAATGCTTAGTTCTTTTTCTGCTTCTATCAATGAAAAAAATGAGATCCCATCCCAGACATCTCTGGGCGGTTATAATTTCATAATTATTGATCAGAAGGGGGACCTTCTTCTTGAGCCAGAGCATCGTGAAGCGCCCGATCTTCAAGAAATATGGAAGCAGTATCGGACAAAGTTGGCTTATCAAATTTATAAACAGAAACAGGGGACGCTTTATTACCCCGATCAGACGATCGGCCAACGCGCAGTAAAAAGCAGAATGGTTCGTTATCGTCCAATTTCGCCATCAGGATGGGTTTTGGCCTTGGAGACCAGCACTCAGAATAGCAAGGCGATATTAAAAGAAATTTATTCTCTCCCTGTTTGTTTTGGAGTCGCGCTGATTATTCTTTTAGGATTTCTGGGAATTGATTATATTCGTAAGAAAGAAAGTTTTTTCAATAAAAAACAGGAAGAACCTCTTAAGGGGGATAATATTTTTATTAAATCTCTGCCTGAGCAGGAAGCTCCTTACGGGGAACGAGAGCAGTTTATTCCCTTGCTCAAAGAAAAAGAAGCTCCATCCCCTCTTCTGGAGGATGCTTCTGAAAGCATCCCCGCCCATTCAAGTTTGTTAAAAGAATTCCATACTTCTATTTCTACAAAAGATATTTTTTCTTCTGTAGAGAGAATCTCTCCATCAGCCCCCTTGGATAAGAAAGATGAGGAGGAAGAGGTTCTGGATAAGTTGAAAATCAATTTGGATAATATCAAATCTCCTATTTTAAGAAAAATGGTCGAAGAATTGAGAGTCAGATGAAAGGATTGAATGTACACTACGTATTGGCAGTTAAAGGAAAAGCCTTTTGAGTTGAGTCCGGATCCTAGGTATATCTACTATTCGAAATCTCATGAGGAGGCGCTCACAAAATTAATCTATACGGTAAGAGATCTCAAAGGAGCGATGCTGTTAACCGGTCTATACGGCTGCGGGAAGACGGCGATCAGCCGGGTTTTCTTGAATGAACTTATGGGATCAAAATATGAGATTGCCTTAATTACTAATCCTCGGTTATCAGCCAATGAGCTTTTAACCGAAGTGATTTATCAACTGGGAGGAGGCCTGCATGAAGGGAAGGCCAAGGGAGAATTGTTGAGATTATTTAATGAAATTTTGTTTTCAAATCTTAATCTGAAGAAAGAGACCATTCTGGTTATTGATGAAGCTCAGGCTATTGAGAAAATTGAAACATTTGAGGAGCTCCGGCTTCTTTTGAATTTCCAGCAAAATGATCGGTTTTTGATTACTTTGATATTAATCGGTCAGGACGAACTTAGACGTCGTCTTAAAGAATTGCCGCAGCTGCGGCAGCGATTAATTATTCAGCATCATATTGACCCTTTAGGCGAGCACGATGTCCAGGAATATATTGAGCATCGTCTTAAGATTGCCGGTGCCGCACGAAAAATTTTTGATCCCCAAGCTAAAAATTTGATTTATCGCTATTCTTCGGGAATCCCTCGTTTGATCAATGGGATTGCCGATATGGCACTTCTGGAAGGATTCTCTCAAAACAAAGAAATGATTGATGAAGAGATCATCCTTAAGGTCGTTAAGGATTCTGATTTGCAATCTATCCGTCTTGGAGAAAAAAATTAAAAATCGATTATGCTAAACTCTTTCCCCGAAGATAACCAGGATGCTGTTTCTCAGAAGTCAGGGCAATTCGCTTCCTTTAAGCAGCGGCAAACGCAGAGACTCGAGGGATCCTATTGTGATCCTATCGAGGATGTGGCCTTGATTCAGCTCTATTTAGAGCTTTCTGAGGTTGTCCGGATGAGTTTAGATGGGAATATTAAAAGAGAAAAAATTGAGGGAGTCATCGGGAAGATTGCGGATGTCTTCAACCAACAGCTTTACAATAATCTTCTGTTGTATTTTTATTCTGTTTCTAAGGACCATTATTTGACCATTCATATTGTTAATGATGTGATCTTGTCCATAGGTTTTGCTGTAAGTTTGGGTCTTCCAAGAGAGGATGTGATGGAGATCGGAACTTGTGCCTTTTGTCATGATTTCGGGATGCTTCAATATACGCATCTTTTTCAAAAGAATCATGAGCTTGAACAGGCTGAAAATGAATTGTTTAAACAGCATCCTGTCAAATCCGCAGAAATTTTTCAGCCCCATTTCGGCGCTAAAATTCTTCAATCCATATTGGATGTCCATGAATATACTAACGGGCAGGGTTATCCCAAAGGTAAAAAAGGAAGTGAAATTTCACAGATCGCAAAAATTGTGGCTATTTGTGATGTTTATGAGGCGTTGACCCACCCTAGGAATTTTCGTAAACCCTATAATCCTTATACAGCGATGAAGACGATTATTCAGAGAAAAGATAGTACTTTTGATCCGTATGTTGTGAAGAAATTTTTGAGTTTCTTATCGATCTATCCCATTGGCAGTTTTGTATCTTTGAGTACGAGTGAAGTTGCCGTGGTGATCGCCAGCAATCGAGGATTCCCATCAATGCCGATCGTGCGGCTTCTGTTGAACAATCAGCATGAAATTGACCGTTCAAAAAAAGTGATCAACCTTCTTGATCAGTCGATGATTAATATTACCAGTACCATCTCTGAAAAGGAAGAAGAAGAAGTCCTCCGGGTTCTTAAGCCGCGCGGGGATTTTGATTTATGAGGATCGGATAATAATGAAAAGAAAAGAAAGTATTTTGGAAATATTAGGGATTGTGTTTCTTTTTTGTTTTTTTCTGGCGTCTCCTCTTTTTGCGGAAACGACAGCAGAAATTTTGACGCGAGAACACCAGGAAAAGGTTCTTAAAAAGAAGACCCAAGGAGCTGAATCAACCTCTTTGCCGTCCCAGTATCAGGAAGAAGAGCAGTTGATCGGGCGTCAGATTGAAGTGATCATTGGAAACGAAGATGTGCGCTATCGAATAACGTCGGGAGATCTGTTGACCATTGCCTATCGAGACCGGGCCGATGATAAAAGGGGAGTTTATAAAGTTTCGGAAGAAGGAGAAATTTTTTTCCCTTTAGTCGGGGCCCTTAAGGTGGGAGGATTGAGCCGTGGAGAAGCCCGTGAACTTTTGAATCAGGCTTTGGCAAAATATATTCGCTATCCAAAAGTGGATGTCCGCATCAATATCGAGGGACGTTTTATGGTTGTAGGAGCTGTAGGGTCCCCGGGTGTTTATAGTGTGGAATCGAATCTGTCTGTTCTGGAAGCCATTCTTAAGGCCGGAGGATATGACGGTAATGCTAATCTGAAGAGTGTTCTTTTGCTGCGGGGGGGAATCGACAAACCGGAAATTACGAGGCTAAATGTGCTTAAGATGATTAAAAAGGGAGACCGGTCGGACAACTTACTGCTTAAGCCGGGAGACCTTGTGTATGTGCCTAAGAGTTTTATCTATCATCTAGAGAATTTTGCCAGTTTCTTGACGGATCGCCTTGTTGAGTACTACACGGTAGGGGGAAAGCCTCCTTTGGTGCAGTTTAATAAGGGCGGTAATAAAGAATCCGACTAAGTAAGAAAAAAAAGGGTAGTTCATGGATACTTCAGAAATAGCTCTAGCAGAATATTGGCGGATTATCCGCAAGCGAAAAGGTACCATTGTTTTGGTGTTCTCTGCGGTTGTTTTATCGACGTTCATTTTCACAAAGATGCAGACGCCGATTTATCAATCGCAATTGGAATTAAAGATTGAAAAGCAGATCCCCTCTGGAACGCCGGCCGAGCAAATTGCGAATTTAGATACCATAGCCGCAATTAATCTGACTACCGAAATGCGTCTCATCGCAAGTTTGCCTGTCATGCAAAAGGTCG
>JANLHA010000060.1 GCA_024653845.1 Candidatus Omnitrophota bacterium
ATTTTGTATTTATCGACGCCAATCATTCGTATGCGTATGTCAAATCAGATACGGAAAACGCTTTGAAGATGATTTCAGAACAAGGGATTATCCTTTGGCACGATTATGATTTTATTCACCCTTACGTTTTCCAACTGATTAATGAGCAAGCGAAGAACATTAAAATCTATTTTATTGAAAGAACGCGTTGGGCGATTTATTTTAAGAATGCTGAGCAATTTGTATGTTGAAATCCATCGACATTTTAGGTGTTAAAATTCATGAGACCAATATTAACGAAGTGGCTCAGGTCGTTGACAATTGGATTCAAACCCGAGAGAAGACTTATGTGTGCGTGGCCAATGTTGATACCATCATTCATTGTCAAGATCATGAGGACTATCGAGAGGTGATCAATCATGCCAGCATTGCCACGCCGGATGGTATGCCCTTAGTTTGGATTGGCAAGGGCAGGGGAAGCAAAAATATTCAGCGCACATATGGACCAGATTTGTTGTTGGCTTTATGCGACAAAGGGCAGGCCAAAAAGTATAGACATTATTTTTATGGGGGAACTCACCAAGGCAACGAGAAACTCATTGAGCAATTGAAAAAGAGATTTCCTGAATTGAATGTGGTCGGATGTTATGCTCCGGCATTTTTGCAGTCTAAAGAAAAAGAGTCTGCTCAAATTTTGGAAAAAATAAATGCCACATCTCCTGATATTTTATGGATAGGCTTGGGAGCTCCGAAGCAAGAGCATTGGATGGCGAACCATCGGTCGTTGCTTCATGTCCCGGTGATGATTGGTGTGGGGGCCGCTTTTGATTTTTTGTCAGGAGGCAAGCCCCAAGCTCCTCGATGGATGATGCGCGTGGGAATGGAGTGGTGTTTTCGTTTGTGTTCTGAACCCAAACGTTTATGGAAAAGATATCTCATCGGTAACACCCGTTTTCTTTTCTTGTTTTTAAAAGATGTCATGGCAACTAAACAAAAAAATAAGATTTTCCCGCCTTTAGGTGCTAACAAATGGTAAGCCCTTTTCAAATGTCTGCGACACGTTCTTCTCGTCGAAAATCATTTTTGATTCATTCCGTATATATCTTTATTGATGTTGTTTTCATTTGTTTGTCGATTTACTGGGCGTGTTCTTTAAGATCTGTCACATTGCCTTTCCCGATCACTTTTTCCAATATTTTTCTCAATTACACACATCCTTTTCACATCATTTTTTTGTTTTGGATATTTATCCTTATTCTCATCAATCATCTTCATGGACTTTATCAAACCCGACGAGAAATTATCGAAACCATCGAGATATGGGAGCTATTAAAGTCGATTGTTTACGCGTATATGCTCACCATTGTCATGGTTTACGCCCTCAATATCAAAGGTTTTCCAAGGGGAATTTTTGTTTTTAGTGGCGTGTTCATGCTCATTTCGCTTTCTTTTTGGAGAATTTTAAAGAGAAAGTTTGTCGAATTTCTCGTCTCTCAAGGATATAACAATTTCAATGTCCTCATCGTTGGCGCGGGGAAAGTGGGGCAGGCCTTGGCAGACGAGTGCAGCAAACGTAAGGCATTGGGGCTGCATGTGGTAGGATTTTTGGATGATTATAAAGCCAGCCAGGATCTTCCTGAAGACTCTCCTGTTTTGGGAAAGATT
>JANLHA010000152.1 GCA_024653845.1 Candidatus Omnitrophota bacterium
ATTCTTCATTTGTTATGTGATCTGACCATTGCCGCAGATAACGCGATTTTTGGTCAGACAGGTCCGAAGGTAGGTTCTTTCGACGGAGGATATGGAGCAAGTTATATGGCCCGGATCGTTGGACAAAAGAAAGCTCGTGAGATTTGGTTTCTCTGTCGACAATATAACGCTCAACAAGCGCTTGAGATGGGATTGGTCAATGCGGTCGTTTCTTATGAACATCTTGAAGAAGAAACAGTCCAGTGGTGCCGAGAAATTCTAGCCAATTCTCCTATGGCGATCCGTTGTTTAAAGTCAGCCTTGAACGCGGATTGCGATGGCCAAGCGGGATTGCAAGAACTCGCTGGCAACGCCACGATGTTGTTTTATATGACCGAAGAAGGGCAAGAAGGGCGCAACGCGTTTAACGAAAAACGTAAACCTGATTTTTCAAAATTTCCGAAAAGGCCGTAATTGAAATTTTACTCAAGGGGAACGAACCCATTCGTTCACACGAACACCGTCTCAACTAGAATTGAAAACCTTATAGAAGACGGTGTCCGGAGTTCACTCATGGATTGTTCCCCTTGAATAAATATATGCAACCTTCATTCTTAAAAATCTGGCTCACCGCCATCCGCCCCAAGACTCTTCCCGCAGCCATTGCTCCAGTGATAATGGGGACAGGCATGGCGTTTGGCGATGGGGTTCATCATTTGTCATCTGCTGTTGTTGCTTTATTAGGAGCGCTTACCATTCAAATCGGCACCAATCTCGCGAATGATTATTTTGACTTTCAAAAAGGCGCTGATAATGAAAACCGTCAAGGTCCGACGCGGGTCACACAAGCAGGATGGGTAACCCCCAATCAAATGATTGTTGCCGTCACGATCTTTTTTTTGCTATCAGCGCTGGCTTGCGGTTGGCTTGTGCTGCGCGCAGGCTGGCCCATTGCAATCATCGGGATATTGTCGATTGCTTTTGGACTTCTCTATACGGCGGGACCTTTTTCTCTGGCCTACCTAGGGCTCGGCGAAACGTTTGCACTTCTTTTTTTTGGCCCCATTGCTGTGGCAGGAACCTACTACGTTCAGTCTTTTGAAATCAATGAGGCGGTGATTCTGGCTGGATTTGGTCCGGGTTTTTTGTCGGCAGCAATTCTTGCAATCAATAATTTGCGTGATATCGAAACAGACCGCGGCTCCCGGAAGAAAACATTGGCGGTCCGATTAGGAAAACGTTTTGCCCAAAACGAATGTTTTATTTTTGTCATCGCTGCGGCGTTGATCCCCGTTCTCATCTATGGAATGATTCAAGACCATATCGAAATTCTTTGGACAGCCCTCATTGCTCTTTTTGCTTTTCCGACGATACAGGCAGTTTATTCTCAGTCGGAAGGTCCGGAACTCAATGGGGCCTTGGCTCATACAGGTAGGCTTCTTTTTATTTACAGTCTTGTTTTTTCAATGGGATGGATATCTTATGAAGATTGTTGGCGTCAAATTATTTCACTACGTTCTTCCTTTTAAAATTCCAGTTATCATTCAAGAAAGAAAAATTCAAGGACGAGAAGGATTCCTTTTAGAGTTGAAAGATTCCGACGGGATCTGTGCCTATGGAGAGATTGCACCTTTAGTCGGGCGAAGTAAAGAAACTTTGAAAACCATTCTTCAGGAAATGAAGGGTGTTAGAAATTTTCTCTTACAGACTCAGCTCCCCACACATTTCGGGAGTCTCGAAGGAAAATTGCAAAAACTTTTTCAACCTTGCCGACCTTCGTGGGACGTTCAATTTGGGCTCGAAATGGCACTTTTGAATATGCGCGCCCATCAAAAAAAGATTCCTCTTTTTGCAACATTCAGCGAAACAGAAAAAACCTTTCTGCCACTCAATGGATTAGTCTTGGATACCTCATCGATGAAAGAAATTGATTCTTTGATTCATCAGGGTTATCAGACGCTCAAAATTAAAGTCCGTGCTCAAAATCTTAAACAAGAAATTAAGAATATCCTGGCGATTCAACGTGCTTACGGCGAAGAAGTGATTCTACGTTTGGATGCCAATCAATCGTTGACATTCGATCAAGCTATTGAATTAGGAAAGACCATAGGACCTGCCATCGAATACATTGAAGAACCTTTTGCGGACATTGAACGAATTCCAGAATTTTATGAAGAGACCTTAATTCCTGTGGCATTGGATGAAGCGTTGGGCCAGTATGAAATCTCCAAAATCCAATCCATCTCTGGAGTTGAGGTTCTTGTGGTCAAGCCGAGCACGCTCGGAGGATTGGAAGCGTCATGGCAATTGGCTCAACAAGCTCGTGGGCGCGGGTTGCATGTGGTGATCAGTTCTTCTTTTGAAAGTGGAGTAGGGCTCTTGACGCTAGGCCATTTTGCTTTGGGAGTTTCCCGTACGACGGCCGCAGGTCTGGATACTCTCAAATATTTCGAGAAAGACCTTTTGAAAAAAACTCTTACTATCATGCATGGAAATCTTGATCTGCACTCGACGGTCCATACGGAAGATCTCAACTTTGACCTTCTTGAAGAAGTGCAGTTATGAAGTCTATTCCTTGTCCTCTAGCCCAAGCTGTTCAAAAATTCCCTCATCACATTGCTCTCCAGGGCAAAAATTTTTCTCTCACCTATGCCCAATGGGAAAAAAGTGTTCGTGAAGCTCAACAACATCTTCTCGAGAATGGGATTTCAAAAGAGGATCGAATTGCTCTTTTAACGAGCAATCGACCCCAAGATTTGCATATGATGATTGCAGCATGGAGAATTGGGGCGGTAGTTTGTCTTTTGCCGATGAGAGAGCCACAAAGCGTTATCAAAAAATATATCAAGCAGCTCAATTGCAAAGTTCTGGCTAAAAAAGGTAACCGACCATCACCCCGAATAAAAAATTCATCTCAATTTAACCCTCATCAACTCGCCACCATCATTTTCTCCTCGGGAAGCACCGGCGCACCCAAAATGATCGTGCACACCTTGGGTAATCATTACGACAACGCGCGCGGTGCCAATCAGAATATTCCTGTCACACCTGATGACCGGTGGCTCTTATCTTTGCCGATTTATCATGTGAGTGGACTGAGTATTCTTTTCCGAATTCTTTCAGGAGGAGGGACAATTGTTTTTCCTGACAAAAATAAATCTCTTTTGGAAAATATCAGAAAATTTAAAGTCACTATTATCTCAGTAGTTCCGACTCAACTGATCCGTCTACTTCAAGAAGTAGCGGCCGCAAAAATTCTTCGTCGTCTCAAAGCCATTCTTCTCGGAGGGGCGCCTATTCCTACGCATCTTCTCAAAATTTGCGCTGAGAAAAAAATTCCCATTTACCAGACGTATGGATTAAGCGAAATGGCGTCACAAGTGGCAACGGCCCCAAAAGAGCGGGTGACGCGGAGGAGGGCACGGGTCGAATTGTCTCTGCAATTCGACACTTCCTCGCCAATCGGCTCGGTCGCAGGACCCGCTCTATGCGTTCTGCCCTATCGAAAAGTTCATCTTGCAAAAGATAGCGAGATTCTTGTCCGTGGTTCAACACTCTTTAGTGGATATTGGACTCCGCAAGGGCTCCAACGCCCATTGATATCCCACAAATGGTTTCCAACTGGAGATATCGGAAAAATTTGGGAAGAGAAAGGCAAACAATTTTTAACAATCACAGGTCGCAAAGACAACATGTTCATTTCCGGAGGAGAAAATATTTATCCCGAGGAAATTGAAAAATGCCTAACCGAAATTGAAGGAATCGAGGAAGCGGTCGTAGTGCCTCAAAAAAATAAAGAATTTGGATTTCTCCCTGCGGCTTTTATAAAATTTTCAAAAGGCAAACTATCAACATCTCAACTACGGGCGAAACTGCAGAGAAAATTACCTTCTTTTAAAATCCCACGAAAATTCTTACCTTGGCCTAAAAAGTTAAAATTTTCTCTTAAAATTTCTCGATCGGAATTTCAAAAACTTATTTCTTGATTTTCTCAATGGCTGTTCGAAGTTCTGCCGGGAGAGAAATTTTGTTGCGGGTCTTTTTATTCATAGTCACATGAACTGTTTTACCAGCACCAACTCGACGCTTCTTTTGATCGGTGATGGTATAAGCAAAGGTGAAGGATGTTTTCCCAATCCGTTCAACGGTGACACCAATCGTGATCACATCTCCGACAAACAGAGGAGCATCGTAATCCGCTTCGGCGTGGACAATCGGAAGAAAGTAAGGTTTCTTTCGAATGAGGTCAGCAAATCCAAAACCAATTTTTTCAAGGAGAGATTCATAAGCATCGTGCATCAATTTGAGCTGGTGACTAAAAAACAAAAGCCCTGCAGCGTCGGTTTCGTGGAGTTTGATTTTGGTGGAATAGGTGTACATGATGGGGTTCATTATAACATTGCCCAATGACCGCACAAGGCTTGTTTTACGATATTTAGTATTTTATACTTAACTAAATTATGAGGAAAATTAGAATATTCCAACAATCTTTAATAATCCCAAAAGTCATTTCAGGACTTGTTTTGGTCCCTTTTTTGAGCACTTCACTGTTTCTTCCTCAAGCCTGTGCCCAAATGAATTTGTCCTTACCTGCACTGGGATCGCGAATTGCCGTCAGCTCACATTTTGAGGCTCCTTTTTTAAAAGGAATAACCATTGACCCCCAAAATCCGTTTCATTTTCATTTCATTGTCGATCCTGGTCACTCAGGTCTGAAAGGTGATGACCTCCGAGAAGAATCCACCAAATTGATCAAATATTTTTTGGCCACCCTCACAATTCCTCAAAAAGATGTCTGGGTGAATTTGTCTCCAGAGGAGCCAGACCGCATTACATCCCAAGCTTTTGGAGAAACCGAAATGGGAAGAGATCTCCTCGCACAAGATTACCTTCTCAAACAAATCACAGCTTCATTGATTTATCCCGAAAATGATTTAGGAAGAAAATTTTGGGATAAGGTTTATAAAAAAGCAGCTAAAACGTTAGGCACAACAAATATCCCCGTTGATGTTTTCAACAAAGTTTGGATTGTTCCGGATTCAGCAGCCGTCTATGAGCACGGCAATACGACCATCGTCATTGAGAGCCGTCTGAAAGTTCTTTTGGAAAAGGATTATTTGGCAAAAGAAAACAACACAAAAAACGATTCTCTAAATGCCACATCAGAAATTTTACGTGAAATCATTTTACCAGCCATTGAAGAAGAGGTTAACCACGGCAAAAATTTTACTCCTTTGCGGCAAATTTATCATTCAGCCATTTTGGCAAAATGGTATAAACAAAAACTTCAAGAAAGTCTTCTTAACCAAGTCTATTCGGATAAAAATAAAACTTTAGGTATCGATGTCAATGATAAAAAGATCAAAGAAAAAATCTATCAACAGTATTTAGAGGCTTTCAAGCGTGGCGCCTACAATTATATTCGAGAAGAGTATGATCCAACCACTCAACAAATGATTCCGCGGAAATATTTTTCTGGCGGAGCTAATGTCGTTCCTATGGATGTTCCTGTGCGGCCACAAGCCAGCGATAAACAAACTCAACCCACTTCAGAGGACGGTTTTGCTAATGTCGAAGCTGACGTAACGCCTCCAGGAAAAAATATCAATCGCGGACCAGATGAAGCTCTATTGATTGATGGTGACGACAAATTGCCGCAACGTTTAGAAACCCTTCATTTTTATCCCCAGATAACATTCGATTATGGCCTAGGAGAAATCCAAGAAAATTTTCATGTCGAACATCAATACATGGCTTATCGATTGGAGCAAGATCGACGTAATATGAGCGTGGGAGGCAGAGAGTCAACCGATGAGAAATTGCGGCAAGCGGTCCGGTCTTTAGCCGAACAGACCGGAATTCTTTCACAAGGCGTGTTAGAAACCTTAGAAACATATGATCGAATCCATTTGCGCTTTGTTTATAGCTATCTTGCAGAAATGGTGGTGGCCAGTCTTTTAAAAAACGGACATCGAGATCCTTACGACTATTTAAGAAGAAACTTAAGAGTTGATGCTCTTAACATTACTCATATTTCCAAATTGGATCAAGCCAGTCGGCAAGACCGATTCAGCTATTTTGTAAACGAATTTGGATGGAGACTCATTTTTGTTGCAACACGCCCCATTTTGGTAACAACTCTGGAGGCTTACCAGTACGGGACATCTCAAGACTCTGAGGAAAATCGTCTTACTCGATTACTCCCTAAAGCATTGAATCTATCCAATCCCAGAACATTGCGCGAAGCTGCTGCTGAGATTTTAGCTCCTGTGAGTTCCGATCAAATCCTCATGCCTTTGGCTGAGCCCCAAAACCGGATTCGAGATTTGGCGGTCATTAGAAATGAACAAGACACTTTCCCAATTGCTGTTCCAACGGGAATCAAAGGCGTAATCGCTCAGGTTAGAACTCCTCCTGAGAAAAAATTAAGACCTATACTTGTTCACGCTGTCACTGAAAAAGTGCGCGTCTTGACCAATGAAGGCCGTTTTGCAGAAGCGGCCCGTCTTTATGAAACCAACCTTACACGGGCCCAAGCGCAAGCCAGTTTGGTGGAGCTGTTGAGAACCCATTATCGTCAACCGTCGGTCATGGAATTTTTATCTCACTTGGATTACCAGCTCGTAGGAGATAGTTTCATTCACGCTTTTTCGAGAGGAAGCGAAGACGGGATCAGCGCCGAAGATCATGTCGTCCGTCCATTGATTTATTGGTTATATTTGATCCGCAAATATGAACTCGCGGATTATCAAGGGATTCCTATTCCTGTTTTTATTTTAGCCAGAATGGAAGAAGTCAGAGAATATCAACCGATCTTGGCCAAGATTCGAGAGCTCGTTGAAGAAGATCGATTGATGGGTGGTCAACGGCCGGCCGTCGCAGGCATTCGAGAAGTGGCCAAACTTTTGGAAGTCCTAGACGAACATACAGAAGGCGGTCGATCTCTCGACGGACGAAGATACGCATTTGTAGAGGTCATTGATGAGGCCAAGGTTCTGACGGTGAAACTGGAAGAAT
>JANLHA010000158.1 GCA_024653845.1 Candidatus Omnitrophota bacterium
CCTAGGTTTCCTATTTATTTGGCCTTGCTCCCTAAAGAAGCCCAGGAAGTGATTGGGCAAGTGCATCCTGAAACCGTTCCGGCTTTGCATTTTTTGGAAGAAGAAGGATTTATTCATAAAGGAGAAATTGATATTTTTGAAGCCGGCCCTGTGATGAAAGCCAAGTTAAAAAATATTCGGACCATCCGAGAAAGTCGTCGTATTGTGGTGGAAGAAATTGTTGAACATCTCAATTCCGAAGGACAGTATCTTGTCGCAACGGTTGGGGCTTTCCAAGATTTTCGCTGCACGATAGGTCCTTTGATTGAAAGCCACGTCGGAGTAAAAATCCCAAGAGAAATGGCTAAGATTTTGAAGCTGCAGATCGGTAGTCAAATTCACGTCAGCCCGGTCAAAGGCAAGAAAAAAGGAACGTCGTGATGAAACAAAAGACATGTTTGATCAACGGAAAGTGGTCATTGGCCATTGGTGAGACGCTGACGTCGATCAATCCATCAACGGGGAAAGTTGTTTGGAAGGGCCCCAGCGCAAGTAAGGAGGAAATTAAGCGAGCCGTGGCTTCGGCTCATCAGGCTTTTGAAGACTGGTCTAAATTTTCAGTTGATGAACGCATGGAATGGTTGCGTGCTTTTGCAAAAATTTTGGAGAAGCAAAAAAAAGAATTTGCCACATTGATCAGCGAAGAGATGGGGAAACCCTATTGGGAGTCTTTGACGGAAGTGGCAGCAATGATTAATAAAATTGAGATTTCTTATCAGGCTTACCAGGACCGATGTCGAGAGGTTTCGGCGGATATGGATGTTGGTCGACGGTATACACGATTCAGGCCGCATGGAGTCGTTGCGGTTTTAGGGCCGTTCAATTTCCCGGGGCACCTTCCTCATGGGCATATTGTCCCGGCGATTTTAGCCGGTAATACCGTCGTCTTTAAACCTAGCGAATATACGCCGCGTGTGGGTGAGGCCATGGCTCGGATTTGGCAAGAGGCTGCTTTGCCTGCAGGAGTCATAAACTTGGTGCAAGGAGGGCCTCCAACGGGCGAAGCGCTTCTTCAGCACCCTGGAATCCAGGGAATTTATTTTACGGGAAGTGTGTCGACAGGTCATGCGATCCATCGAATGATGGCGGAACATCCTGAAAAAATATTAGCGATGGAAATGGGCGGTAACAATCCTTTGATTGTTGATGATGTCGAAGATGTCAAAGCGGCGGCTTATTTGACAATCCAATCGGCATTTATCACGAGTGGTCAACGGTGTTCTTGCGCTCGACGGCTTATCGTTCCCAAAGGCGAAAAAGGGTCGCGTTTTCTTACGGAATTGATTTCATTGACTCAGAAAATCCAAGTCGGTCCATACACGCAGCGGCCTGAACCTTTTATGGGACCTGTGATTTCTTCGGTTATGGCTCAGAAAATTTTATTAACTGCGTTGAATTTACATAAAAAGGGAGGGATTTTTCTATCTCCTTTGGAAAGATTTAAAAAAGATTCGGCTTTTTTACGGCCCGGGATCATGGATGTCAGTGACGTGAATGATCGTCCCGACGAGGAAATTTTCGGGCCATTTTTACAAGTCATCCGAGTGAGGAATTTTGAAGCGGCCATTCAAGAAGCTAACCGAACAGCCTTTGGGCTTTCCGCAGGGCTTTTGAGTGATGACCCGCAGCGGTATCAAAAATTTTATCAAAAAGTACATGCCGGTGTGGTGACCTGGAACCGTCCTTTGACCGGCGCGAGTTCTGCGGCGCCGTTTGGGGGTGTGGGAAAAAGTGGAAACGCTCGTCCGAGCGCGTATTTTGCTGCGGATTATTGTTCGTATCCTGTAGCATCAATGGAGCAGGAGAAAGCCATTTTGCCTCAACAGCCAACTCCTGGGATTGCTTTAAAATAAGGAGGGAATATGTATACCCTTGATCAATTATTAAAGAAATTGTGGATCGATTATTCGTCGATCAATCAACAGGCGCATGAGATCCATCAATTATTAACCGAGCGAGGGGAAAAGGTCATCAATGATCACATTGCGTTTCGAACATTCAATATTCCTGAAATTGGAATTGACGCACTCGCTCAAGTTTTTAAGAAATTGGGTTATCAATCTAAAGGAGAATATCATTTTAAAGAGAAAAAGCTTTTTGCCCGTCACTTTGAGCATTGGGATTCTTTGCAGCCAAAAATTTTTATCAGCGAATTGAAGCTTGAAGAATGTTCTGAGGATTTAGAAAAAACGGTTTATGATTTGTTTGCACAAGTTCCCAAAGCCCTGATCAAAAAAGAAGAATTTTGTCTCTCGGGAAGACCATGGAAACCAATTTCTTTAAGCGCTTATGAAAAATTGCAGCAAGAAAGCGAGTATGCGGCCTGGATGGCAGTTTTTGGTTTTCGGGCTAATCATTTTACGGTTTTGTTCAATGCTTTGAAGAGTTTTCAGAGCCTGCAAGAATTCAATGCGTTCTTAAAAGAAAAAGGATTCAAATTGAACGTTTCTGGTGGAGAAATCAAGGGATCTGCTAATGAATATTTGGAACAATCATCGACTATTGCTCATCCTGTTGAGATGGTTTTTTCTGATGGGGAAAAAGTGGTCCCCGCATGTTATTACGAGTTTGCTCGACGATACCCCTTACCCAGTGGAGGCTTGTTCCAAGGATTTGTGGCCCAGTCCGCAGAGAAAATTTTTGAAAGTACAGACAATCGACCGAGGGGGTGAGGTCTTATTTTTCATGAATATAATTTTGATGGACTGATTGGCCCGAGCCATAATTTTGCTGGGCTCGCCACTGGCAATTTTGCCGCCATGGAAAACCGCTATGCGATGTCTTCTCCCAGGCGGGCGGCGCTTCAAGGATTGGTTAAAATGAAATTGCTGCATAACCTTGGAGTCAAGCAAGGCTTTATTCCTCCCCAAGCGCGTCCGGATTTTGTTCATTTGCGGCAGTTGGGTTATGCAGGCACAGACGCCCAAATTTTGGAAAAGGTCGCTCATGAAAATTTCGGGTTGTTGTTAGAAGTCTCCAGCGCTTCTTCGATGTGGGCTGCTAATGCAGCTACCGTTTCTCCGTCGGTGGATACCCGAGATAAAAAGATTCATATTACCCCTGCCAATTTGAGGAGTCATCCTCATCGTTCCATTGAGGTTAAGACCACGGCAGATTTTTTAAAAATGATTTTTCGTGATCAGAAGACTTTTATTCATCATCCCTATCTGCTCAACGATGATGGTTTATTAGATGAGGGGGCTGCCAATCATATGCGATTATGCGCCGCTCAGGGAGAAGAAGGATTGGAAATTTTTGTGTATGGAAAATCACAAGTAAAGCAGAAGAACAGCCTGCCACAAAAATATTCTGCGCGCCAAACGCTCGAAGCCTCGAGCATGATTGCCCATAAGCATCAGCTGGCATCAGAGAATACGGTTTTCATTCAGCAAAATCCGATGGTGATTGATCAGGGGGTTTTTCATAACGATGTGATTTCGTCGACTCATGAAAATATTCTTCTCATCCATGAAGAAGCCTTCGTTGATCAAGAAGATAAGCTTAACGAGATCCAGGAAAGGTTTAACCACATCTCGAAACGACCTCTTGATCTGATAGAAATCAAAAGTAAAGATCTTTCAGTCAAAGAGGCGGTGGGTTCTTATTTTTTCAATAGTCAAATTGTCAGCTTGCCTGACAGTAGTATGGCTTTGATTGCGCCCCAGGAGTGTCAGGATTATTTGGCTATTCACAGAGTCATTGAGAAGATCGTTAATGATCGGAACCCCATTAAAAAAGTTCATTTCGTCAATCTCTCGGAAAGTATGCGCAATGGAGGTGGCCCGGCATGTTTGCGCTTGAGAGTAGTTGCTGATGAAAGTCAGGGGGCTGGCATTCATTCAGGATTTATTTTCAATGATGAAAAGATAAAAATACTTGAATCCTGGATCAATCGTTCGTATCGCGATCAATTGCATTTGGAAGATTTGGCGGACTATGAATTCGTGAAAGAATCTCAAAAAGCCCTAAGTGAGTTAACCACGTTATTGGGTACAGGTGCTATTTATAATTTCCAAAAAGAATAAAGGCTTGTTGAAATTCAACAAGCCTTTATAGAATGGATTGATTATTTGTGGGAGTGCTTAGATTGATCTTTTACGTGTTTTTTGGCCTTTTCTGATTTAGGATGTGATTTGTTGTTGAGTTTTTGAGATTTTTCTCCACTGAATTCATGAGGATCCTTTTCAGCAATGTTGTCTGTGTTGACGGCCTTATGGTTTGTTTTTAAGACCGTATCGGATTTGACTCCAAGTGGATTTGTTCCTTCCTGGCTGACTCCCCAGCTGAATCCTTTAGGATTTGTTTTTGATTTTCTTTCTACAGCTCCTGCGAAGACTTGCGATGTGTTG
Source organism: Candidatus Omnitrophota bacterium (assembly GCA_024653845.1). GTDB lineage: Bacteria > Omnitrophota > Gorgyraeia > Zapsychrales > JANLHA01 > JANLHA01. The sequence continues at coordinate 4,389 of JANLHA010000158.1, forward strand.
ATGAGAAATATCGTTAGAACTAAGAATAAAAGTTGACGTTTTTTCATCGGAATGCTCCTTTCTTAAGTCTATAAGGAGTATATACGAGGAAGATATTATTGCCAAGGCAAGAAAATCAGTGAACGTGATTGACAATAAAAATTTTCTTAGGTAAGATGCCTCTATCTTATTGAAATAAGTCAATTTTCATTAATTTTTGGAAGAAAGGATTTCATGAAATTAACATCTTGGATCCCGGCTCACTGGAATGATCGTCAGCGTGAAGTCTGGCAGAATTTGGACAATCATTGGCAGTGTTTGATCGGTAAAAAAGTGGAAGAATTTTTAAAATATATCCATCCGGATTTTATTGGTTATGGTCATGAGAGTCCGTTACCTGTGGATCGACCGTGGCTAGAAAAATGGGTGGGCTTTTGGACCAAATCTACAGAGATTGTCATTTGTGAGTTGAGGCCCATTGATTTGAGATTTCATGGGGATGACATCGCCATTCTACAGTACTTTATTTTTACAATTGAAACAAATCCGGTGGATCGTGGAAAACGCGTGATCCGTCGATACACCATGACATGGAAGAAGTCTTCGGACCGTTGGGTCGTGATTGCCAGCCACAATAATTTGATGAATGATGCTTTGCATGGATAGACTTCAACGGGTTTAACCTTACAACGAAAGGATTCAAAGAAATGAAAATTCTGTCCTGGTGTAAAATGTTTTTTTTGTTGATTGCTTCCATGGCTTTTATAGGAAGCTCAAGTAGCTTCGCAGACTCTGGTCCTAAATCCAGTGATTTCCCATCCACAGATGTAGAAGAAACGGTTTCATATAGTGCAATGACTCCTTCAGAAGACGTTGATATTGCAGGGGTGTCTTTAGAATCCACAAATCCTCAGGTGGAAGTTGAGAAGAAAGAATCGATCATTGAAACAACGGCTAAGGTTCGTTGGATTCCCAGTTCAGATGTGGAACATATGGATGGTGAAGTTGGAATGACCGAATCGACCGTAGGATTTTTGTATAAACATAAGATTGCTGAAAAACTTCC
>JANLHA010000159.1 GCA_024653845.1 Candidatus Omnitrophota bacterium
GATCATCCCGCCGTGTTCTCTGGTAGGACCAGTTCTGACCATTCGTAAGTTTTCTCAAGATATCGCATTGGTCGATGATTTGATCTCTCGACGCATGCTCGACAAGTCCATGGCAACCCTTTTGAGTGCGGGCATGAAGGGGAAGCTGAATGTGGTTTTCTGCGGGGCAACGGGTACAGGTAAAACGACGACCTTGAACGTTTTCTCTCGGCATATTCCCGAGGGGGAGCGGATTATCACCATCGAAGATACGCCAGAGTTGCATTTGATTCAGCAGCATGTGGTTTCTCTTCTGACCAAGGGGCCTAACATTGAAGGACGAGGTGCCATTTCGATCCGTGATCTTTTTATCAATACATTGCGTATGCGGCCCGACCGAATCATCATCGGTGAGGTTCGTTCGGACGAAATGTTAGACCTGATCCAGTCGATTTCCAGCGGTCACACAGGTTCATTGGCCATCGTTCACGCGGATTCGCCAGAAGATTGTTTCAACCGCATGGTGACCATGATCTTGATGGCAGGAATTCGTTTGAGTACGGAAGAAATCCGTAAACAAGTCGCACGGGCGATTGATTTGATTGTCCACATTGAACTTTTTACGGACGGTGTTCGAAGAATCGTAAGAATCACTGATCTCGAATATGACGAAGAAAAAGATAAAGTTTATTTGGATGATATCTTTAGATTTGAACAGCAGGGAACGAGTTCTGAAGGAAAAATTGTTGGAGATTGGGTGATGAATAAAAGTAAGCCTTCTTTTTATAATAAATTCCAACATCGACATGTGAAATTGCCGGAAGGATTTTTTGAATGAAAGAGAATGTGATTTATTGGTCTAAGTATTTTATTCCGACGACAAAAGAGATCCCTGCGGGCACAGAAGCGGCAAGTCATCAGCTTCTGCTGCGAGCTGGCTTGGTCAACATGTTGACCTCGGGCGTTTATTCTTATTTGCCATTGGGGTTGCGTGTTTTACGGCGGGTTGAAGACATCATTCGGGAAGAAATGAATCGAGCCGGTGCATGTGAGGTTTTCTTGCCTTGCTTGCAGCCGATCGAACTCTGGCAAACGACAAAACGAGATGAAGCGCTCAAAGAAATCATGATCCGCTTTAAGGACAATCGTGGTCGAGAAATGTGTTTGGGCCCAACCCATGAAGAAGTTATCACAGCCTTGGTCAAAGATTATGTGCAGTCTTACCGTCAGTTGCCGGTGACGCTTTATCAGATTCAAACAAAATTCCGTGATGAACTTCGGACTCGCTTTGGCATCGTGCGCGCGAATGAGTTTATGATGAAAGACGCCTATAGTTTTGATCGTGATGAGACGGGATTGAAGAAAAATTATCAATTGATGTATGAGGCTTATGAAAAAGTATTCCAGCGGTGTGGTTTGAAAGTTGTGATTGTCAAAGCCGACTCGGGGGCCATGGGTGGGGATGTCTCGCATGAATTCCTGGTGATTGCACCCATTGGGGAAGACCATGTTTTGCAATGTGATGCCTGCCATTTTGCCATGGGGAGTTCAATGTCGACGGAGCAGGCTGCGTGTCCACAATGTCAAAATGGAAAATTGCAGAAACAAATTGCGATTGAATTGGGGCATGTCTTTCAGTTAGGAACCAAATATACCGATGCGCTGAAAGTGGTTTTTTTAGATGAAGATGGACAGCAGAAACCGATCATCATGGGATGTTATGGCATTGGTGTGAGCCGATTGGTTGCCGCCATCATTGAAACCAACCGAGATGACGCTGGGATTGTCTGGCCTCGAGAAGTCGCTCCTTTCGACGTGGAAATCCTTCTGGTTCAAGATGATCCTCAGTTGACGCCACTGGCTCAAAGCTATGCGCAGCAATTGCAAGAAGTAGGGTTAAAAGTTTTGGTGGATGATCGCCTAGAGAGCCCCGGACGCAAGTTTAAAGACGCGGATTTGATTGGGATCCCTTATCGAATCATTTTAGGAAAGAGAACGTTGCAAGAAGGTAAGGTTGAAGTCAAGGATCGAAAGACCTTGGCAACGACGATGTTCACCAAAAATGATCTCATTAAAGAATTCTTGAAAATTTGGAAGGCAACATGTTAGATGAAACTCTTTTAAATAAGATTCAAAGCCTTGTGACTCAAATTCTTGATGAACAGGGGTTGGTTTTATTTCATTTTCGAGTCCGACGTCAGCGTAAAAGTTTGATGATTGAAATTTTAATAGATCGATCTCAAGGAGGCATCACCATTGAACAATGCACTGTGATCAATAAAAAAGTGGTGCATGCTTTGGATAATTTAGAAAATTTTGACGAAGATTATGAAATCGAAGTTTCATCTCCCGGAATGGACTGGCCACTGAAGACCAAAAATGATTTCTTGCGTGTTGTTGGTCAAGATGTCAGGATTTCTTTTCTAGAACCTTTAGAGCATAATTCTGAAATCATAGGGCGTTTGATAGAAGTCGGGGATGACGTCGTGGCGCTTTTATTCCAGAATAAGAAAAAAGGGTCATACAAGTCTGAGCTTGCTGAGGAAAGCAAAATTCAAATTCCTCTCGTGAATATCAAGAGTGCTGAACAAGTCATTTAGAAACAGTGATTGTTAACACCGGGTGCGAGTTTATTTATTTTGTTGTGGGTGACGCGAGGGCCACCCACGCCTTTGGCGCGGGTACCCGGCCCGACGTCGTAGTGGAAGCGAAGCCGGCGCGGGATACCGATACTGTAGTGGGCCGGATCGCCTCTGCGCTCCGACGCTTGCTCGTTAAACAACTCGGTCGCAGGACCCGCAACTAAAATGTTATTAAAACTCGTACTTTTAATATGTTGAAAGGAAGGTAATACTTATGGATAGCAGTGAATTACTTACAATTTTGGAGCAGTTGGAACGAGATAAGGGAATTCAAAAAGAGGTCCTCATCGAAGCGGTTGAGGCCGCGATTGCTTCCGCGGCCCGGAAAATTTGGACCGTTGATGACGACCAAGAGATCCGCGTTGTTTTGAATCGTAAAACTGGAAAGCTGACAGCTTATGCGGGAGAACATGAGATCCGCTCAAGCGAGTTTGGCAGGATTGCGGCTCAAACCGCCAAGCAAGTGGTCATTCAGAAAATTCGTGAAGCCGAAAAGGATGTCATTTTTTCTGAATACCATAATCGGATCGGCCAGATCATTGGTGGTGGTGTTTACCGTTTTGAACGAGGCAATATCATTGTGGATTTGGGTAAAACCGAGGCGATCGTCCCGCGCAACGAACAGTCTCCTAAAGAAGAGTTTAAGCAAGGGGACCGCATCCGTTGTTATGTTTTGGATGGGGCGCGTGAATCC
>JANLHA010000161.1 GCA_024653845.1 Candidatus Omnitrophota bacterium
TTCCAAATATCTCTCAAATTCCTCGTCGATGTCACGGCTATCCTCTTCGCGGCCTTCTGCTCCAGCAACGGCCCCGACACTATCCACCAACACCGCCTCGTCGGGACCTCGTTGACGATCCTCACCTCTTCCTCCCGCTAAAACCGTGGCCGCCAGAGAGCTCTGAACGCGAGTCAAATCCGTCTTCAAACTTATTTGCCGCCCATCCAAAGGAAGAGCGCGTCCATCATCCACTTCCCTCGAAACCTGCTCAACCACTTCCTCTCGCATCTCCGCCCCACCGGAAAAATAATTCCGCGAGACCTGCTTCTGCATAAACGGATCAAAGTCATCACGATAATAGTTGTAAACGCCCTTCTTAAACGCATCAAGATACTGCTGATAAATCTTCTCGCGATCCGTCTTATCGTCGACATCCACTCCCGCGATTTTATCTTTCCCAACATACACCTTCTTCAAAATGCCCTCGCGCAAATGTCGTTTGAACCATGTCGCCAAAATCACCGCGTCATAAATTTGCCGCAATTGGCTGAAATTTTTTCCGCGGTTGATTTCTTTTTCCACTTCCGGTAAAACCATTTTGCGCACCATCGACGCTGAAATCTCGTTGATCTTCTCAACATCTTCTTTTTTCAGTTGGTCAGTACCCAACTCTTTCTTCTTCAAATTCTTCTCAAGCGCCAAATAATCTTGCTCGAGCATCACACGCAAATAACTGTCAACAATATACGCTGCCTGATCCTTACTGTAGATCACAGCCTTGTCAGGAATGATCCAAACTTTATTGAACGTATTGATGGGAATATCCGTCGTCTGATATTGACGATACGCGTTTTCATAAACTTGCGCCCAAAATTTGCGGCCCAAGCCTTCTTCCGGATAAATAAGAGACGCGGTGAGCTGCTTCAGCAAATAATCTTGCGCCAAAAGATCGCGCCCCATTTCGGTCGCACCAAACCCTTCGGGAATCACGCGGTCTTTTTCATAAGGCGAGAGATTGACCCATAAATCTTCGCCTTTGACCGTCAGGGCGGCAAGGAAATATTTGATCAGACGTTCGCCTTCTTTCTTAAGGGCCTCACCTTTGAGGCCGGAGTCGCCGGGATCAATGATGAAGTCAAATCGCAATGGATTTTGGGGATCGACTTTCAATCCTTTTAACATGACGGGTGCAAAGGATTCACTGCGGGAAACCATCAACCCTGCGGGAGGCAAGTTCAAACTGTTGGGGGCAGGCGCAAGGATGACTTCCGCCATACTCGCTGGAGGGAAAACCGTAGAGGTCAAAAAGGTTACAAGAATTAACCAGGCCACAGAGGGAACAAAATTTTTCCAAGATTTTCGGCAGCGTAAGAAGTTCATCGGTTTAGGGCGATTAAGAATTATAAATAATTTAGTAAAAGATAGAGAAAGTATACACGATTCTTGCAGGATTGACCAGGGGGCAAGAAGGCGACTTTTTAACGCCCAATAAGCTCTTCAATTCTGGCCAAAAGGATTTCTGCCTCAAAAGGCTTGACTAAATAATCATAAAATCCTTCGGCTTCAAAGAGTTCATGAAGGGTATTTTTAGCAGTCAAGATGAGAATGGGAATTCCTTGCAGATTTTCTCGCTGCTTGAATTGCTGGACAAACATATAGCCGTCCACTTTGGGCATGGCCACATCGAGAATGATCAAATCTGGACGAACTTTCTCAAGCACTTGGAACCCTTCTTCGCCATTGAAAGCGGTACTGATCTCATACTGGTGTTGTTCCAATCGCGCCTTTAACAATTCCACCAAATCGGCTTCATCGTCAATGATCAAGACTTTTTTCATCGGTTCTCCTCCTGGGAACTCATTTCTTACGTCTTGGGAAGGGTAAAAATCATCTGGGTTCCTTGACCACGCTCGCTTTGCACCCAAATCTTTCCCCCATGCAACTCAATCAACCCCTTACAAATGGCGAGCCCTAAGCCCGTTCCTTTCTGCCCAGGCCCGTCGGTACGGCCGATCTGAATGAACTTATTAAACAATTTTGATAAATCTTCTGATGCCACACCAACTCCTGTATCCATGACAGAACATTCCACAAAATTGTCCCACTCTTTGAGACCTACCCCAATATGTCCTTGTTCGGTAAATTTCAAAGAATTGCTCAACAGATTGATAAAGACTTGCGTAATTTTATCTTTATCGATGGAGATTTCAATGTGAGGATGTGAGAAAGAATTAAGAACCTGCAAGCCTTTCTTTTGAATTTGAGGTGTGAACTGAACCAATGAATCCCGAACCAAACTCACCAAATCAACCTTTTCTCGACGGATTTCAATTTTTCCTGATTCAATTTTAGAGATGTCGAGAAGATCATTGATGATTTTAGTCAACCGATCAATATTGCGAAGGGTCTTGGAAAGAAAATTTTTCTGAGCCGATGTGATTTCTCCATGAAGACCGTCAAGAATTTGACTTGTTGTTTCGCGAATAATGGAAAGGGGTGTGCGAATTTCATGAGAAACAGTGCTGACAAATTCATCCTTGATACGGTCAACGCGTTTTTGTTCTCGGATTTCACTCTTAATCGATTGAACTTGATAATATTCACTCACGTCATGAAAATTCGCAAGCGCTGCAGGTGCCCCCTGCCAATTCAATTCTGTCGTTTGACATTCAAGAACGTGTTCTTGATTTTGACCATTTTCGGGCAAAGAAAGGCGGACCACTTCTTCCGTCGGGACTGCAAGGCTAGAAATTTTTTCTAAAAGATTAGGGAATTGAGCGAAGACCTGTAAAGCCACGGGATTGGCATACTTCAACTCCCCTTGAACAAAAATGGCCATTGCATTCCGACTCAACTCAATCAGGACGCGATATTCATCCGAATTCAAGGCTCCTGAGAAATGGGGGATCATTGGTTTTAATCTATCATAACCCTACTATTTCGCAACAGGTTTCAAGACATAGATCGATACCAAAAATCCATAATAAATCATGACACTCACCCAACTCACCTGATCCAAAATGAAATACGCATGAGGCCAATGAATAAAAAAAGCACTCACCGCAGCCATCAGATTGACAAGGATTTTAAGACAAAAAGCAAACAGCGAGGCCAAAAACGGACTGAAAATTCCCATCATCAGCACTCCTGTTCCCAAAATGATTGCCCCTGTACTCAAAGGAACAACAATCAAATTCGCCAGCAATCCGATGGGCGTGATCAAGTGAAAACAATATGCCACAATCCCTCCGGTCGCCAGAGACGCGGCCAAAGAAATTCCCAAGGAATTGATAAGGCTTTTCAGCCAATCGTATCTTTCTAAAAAACTCTTTCCTTCGAGCATTTTCTGTTCCCATTGAGAATAAATGATGATGGCAAAGACACTGACAAATGAAAGTTGGAATCCGACATCCCATAAATTTAACGGATCAAACAAAAAAATGATGAGTGCGGCCAGCGCCAATGTGTTAAGGCCATCCGTCTCGCGTTCGACACAATAACTCAGCAGAAAAACAATACTCATGATGGTCGCGCGCACAACTGAGGGTTGCTCACCCGTGACCATACTATAAAAAACCAACAAGAAACTGGCTGTCAAATATTGGGTCCATCGAGGAAACGGCAACATCTTACAAAAGACCATAAAAAGAAAAGCCACGACGACAACATGCAACCCACTGATGGCCAAAACATGAGCCGTTCCCGAAAAAATGAAGAGCTCTTGCAAGCGCGAATCAAAATGTTGACGGTTCCCCAATAGTAGCGCCTCCATCATTCCCAATTCGCGATATGAAAGGTGCGATTCGAGAATATTTTGGAAGCGATGATTGGTTTCCAAAGCAAATTTTCTAAAAAAATTGGGTGGCGACATCTTATATCGATCAACTTCGCCGTCTTTTTTTACACTCAAAATATGTTCAATCCCTTGGCGCTTTAAAAACTCTCGATACGAAAATTTCCCACGAGAAGAAAATCCGAAAGGAGAATGGATTTTCCCTTCAACAACAATTCGATCTCCATAAGAAAGCGGAATCACCCTAAAAATCTGGACCAACATTTTTCCTTGAGCAGGCTTCCATTTTCCTTGGACATAACAAGCGGTCACTTTCAGACGAAAACTCGTTTTCTTAAAATTGTCTTCTTGAGTCAATTTCACATCCGTGATGATCACGCCCATCATGCGCGCATTTTCATACTCCTCCTTGACCAATAAATTTTCATAATGGTTCACGGGCTTCATTTGAGAAGATTGAGTCCATAAAACCCCCAAGCTTATAAAGCCAATCACAACGGAAATGAGCACGACATTTTCTCGTTGATAGAAAGAATAAAGCAATAAAATCGATAGGGCCACAAGGCACAGAAAAATTCCTATAAAGATGCGTAGATCAACGGAAATCATGATTCCAAAGGCAAAAGCCAATGTCACAGCAATCACTGGACGGAATTTATGCATACAAATGGATGGATCCTTTCTAGCAATTTTTCGTTGATGCCTTCAACAAATCGCAAATCTTCGACTTTTTTAAAAGCCCCGCGTTGCATTCGATAGCGAATGATTCTCTCCGCGCTGCGTCGACCGATGTAGGGCACTTTGAGCAATTCTTCAAAACTTGCTGTATTGAGATCAACTTTAAGATACAGAACATCGTTTTCAATGACTCCAACTTTCTCCAAAATCCACGGATACCGTCGGAAAATAAATTTCGCCATCGACCCGATAAGCAAAATCAGCATAAACACGATCAAAACTAAACGTTCATGGCGAGTGAGCATAATTTTGAATTTATCAACGGGTCCTGCAACCGACCCGCTGAGCCAAAAGTCCTTTCATTGATAATCAATCTTCAGTTGGCGAATAATCTCTGAGCGAACTCTGAGGCCCGTCTACACCAAGGTTTTCCATTCTAGAGTAGACGGGTCGATTGTGAGCGAAGGGATTACTCACCAACTGAAGCTTTTCTTAAAATTATGGGGATGATTAAAGGGGAATTTCTGGGGAAACTAAATCACAATACTAACCAACTTATTGGGCACCACAATAAATTTCTTCACGTCTTTTCCTTCGATGTATTGTAGCACTTTTGCATCTTGCAACACAATCTCTCGCAAATCCGCTTCTGAGGCATCCACGGGGACCTCAAATTTGCCGCGGACCTTGCCATTGATCTGAGCCACGACCTCGACAGAATCTTTCTTTAGCGCTTTCTCGTCGAACTTCGGCCATCGGGCGTGCGCCACACTTTGGCCGGGATGCCCCATCTTCTCCCACAACTCTTCACAAAGATGCGGAGTAAATGGAGCGAGTAGCAATACGATTGTCTCCAAAGCTCGGTTCAACAATACCTGCTTGGAAGGCTGTTCCCTGAGGGAATACTTTTCAATTCTGTTCATCAAAATCATCAACTGGCTGATGGCCGTATTAAATTTAAACCCATTAGGAATGTCGTCGGTGATCTTCTTGATTGAAAAATTCCGTTCTCGCTCCAATTCGCGGTCATCATCATCTTGAATCTCAGCTAATCCTACAGTCTTCTGATATTTCTGTTCTACGGCATTCCAAACGCGGCATAAAAATTTCCAGGCTCCATCCATTCCACTGTCATTCCATTCCAACTGATCCTCTGGCGGGGCGGCAAACAAAATGAATAATCGCAAGGTATCCGCTCCATAACGCGAGATCACTTCATCGGGATCGACAACATTCCCACGGGATTTCGACATGACTTCGCCGTCTTTTAAGACCATCCCTTGGGTGAGCAATCGCTGGAAGGGCTCATCAAAATTCAATAATCCTAAGTCCCGCAAAAATTTGGTAAAAAACCGTGAATACAACAAATGTAAAATCGCATGTTCAATCCCACCGATGTATTGGTCCACTGGCATCCAATACGCCACATCTTTTTTATCAAAAATTTTCGCGTCAGCCTGCGGGGAACAAAAACGCAGATAATACCAAGACGAATCAAAAAATGTGGCCATGGTATCCGTTTCTCGACGAGCATCTTCCTGACAACGCGGACATTTGACGTTCACAAAATCTTTGCACTGCAAAAGCGGACTCCCACCTTGTCCAGTGATCTGCACATTTTTCGGAAGCCCAACAGGCAATTGATCGTCTGGAACCGGAACAGCCCCGCACTTTGGACAGTAAATGATAGGAATTGGTGTGCCCCAATACCTCTGACGAGAAATCAGCCAATCACGCAAACGCCAATTGACCGTGATACGCCCCATCTTCTCGCGTTCCATCCACTGCGAAATTTTTTGCTTGGCCTCTTCGTTGAAAAATCCATTGAACCGCCCCGAGTTGATCAACTTACCGGACTCTTCATAAGCACACTTGAGCTGTTCAACAATGATCTCAGGATTTTTAGGATCTTGGATGACCATCCGACGAGAAAGGTTGTGTTCCTTCGAGAAAAGAAAATCACGTTGATCATGGGTCGGAACCGCCATGATCGCACCTGTCCCATATTCCATTAAAACGTAGTCCGCAATCCAAACAGGAATTTCTTCGCCATTGACTGGATTGATCGCATATTCGCCCGTAAAAATCCCTTCTTTGCGTTCATCCCCCGACATGCGCAAACTCTTGCTCAAATTGGCAGCTTTCTTAACAAAAGCCATGACTTTTTCTTCATGACCTGTACCCTTGACGAGTTTCGCTAACAACGGGTGTTCGGGTGCTAAAACCACATACGTCGCTCCAAAAATCGTATCAGGCCGTGTCGTGAAAACCGTTAATTTTTCGCCCGTCTTTTTAATTTTAAAATCAATTTCAGTCCCATAACTTTTGCCAATCCAATTTTCCTGCATGGCCACCACACGCGACGGCCAATCCTTAAGCTTTTTCAAGTCTTCTAAAAGTTCCTCGGCATATGCCGTGATTTTCAAATACCATTGTTCCAATTCTTTTTGCACAACCGGGGTTTTGCATCGCCAGCACGCATCTTGGATGACCTCTTCATTAGCTAATGTCGTCTCGCAACTCGGGCACCAATTGACCGCCGAGGCTTTCTTATACGCCAGCCCCTTCTCGAGCATCTTTAAAAAAATCCATTGGTTCCAACGATAATATTCAGGATCACAGGTAGCAATTTCTCGATCCCAATCATAGGAAAACCCCATACGCTGGAGTTCTTCTCTCATTTGATCAATACAGCGATACGTCCATTGGGCGGGATCGGTTTTATTTTTAATGGCGGCATTCTCGGCGGGTTGACCAAAAGCGTCATATCCCATCGGGTGCAAAACATTAAAGCCTTGCATCATTTTGAAACGGGCCACGACGTCCGCAATCGTGTAATTGCGCACGTGACCCATATGAATCTTTCCCGAGGGATAAGGGAACATCTCAAGACAATAGAATTTGGGTTTGTCAGTGGAAGCTAAAGCCCGAAAGGTTTTTTGGTCTGCCCAGATTTTCTGCCATTTTTCTTCAATACGATGAATTTCATGTGTTGAATAGGCAGCCATCCAACTCTAACCTTCCTTGACTTCACACTCCATGCGAGGAGCAACTGGCTGGTAGGTAAAATATGATTTACCTCGCTCAATCGATTGATCTTCAATCATTTTAGGAGCGAAGAATCGTCGACACATTTCGCGAGCCATATCGACGTCAAAACAGCGACAGCAATAAATATCGATCGAAATAAAGTCTTTGACAGACAACGTGTGAATAACAATGGAACTTTCAATCAGAGGAACCCATCCCGAAAGACCGGCCTTATCGGGGAAACGCTTCTCATCACTACGAAAGATACTTGGTGGTGACTGCTTTTCCATGCCTAACGCTTCCACGGTCTCGTCGAGAAACTGGTAGCACAGTGTCAGGTCATCACAAACACCTGGACGGCATTCATACAAATCGAGGAGCAGCTGATAACCAAATGCAGGTTCTTTGCCCCACCTGTTCTCTTTCATCTTTCCACCTCTTTGTAGAAAAAGTTAACGGTCTTACCCCTGGTGATGCTTGTGATGAGAAAACGATGCTGGGATGATTAACTAAGGATGATAATATAGTAAAAAAAAGGATAAAAATCAAAGTATTTTTTATCCTGGTAAAAAATTATCCCACCTCACTTAGCCCAAGTCAAAAAGAAAAATAAAATATTTTCTAAAGAGCCCTTGGGACCAGTGGGGGAGAGTTTGCAATTTCTCCAAAAGTGTCTTAGAATACCCTTCTATTAGGAGGAACTTTTGCATGAAAATCACGATCAATGGCAAAGAACAAGAATTTGCTCAGGGGAAAACCCTGCAGGCCGTCATTCAAGAATGCCTTCAGAAAACCAATCATGTGATTGCTGAACACAATGGAAATATTGTTCGCTCGCCACAATGGGCACAAATTTCGGTCAAAGAAGGTGACCAAGTGGAGCTGGTGACCTTTGTGGGGGGAGGATAAATCAGATGCAAACGACAGAAACAAAACATATAGAAAAGACTCAAGATACGCCCCTGGTGATTGGTGGAAAAAGTTTTACCAATCGCTTCCTTTTGGGAACAGGAAAATTTAAAAATAAACAAGATTTGGCGGATAGCATTGAGGCCTGCGGCACACAGATCGTGACTGTCGCTTTGCGACGTATTGATCTTGAACACCATGAAGAGAATATTCTTGAATATATCCCGAAGAATGTGACATTGCTGACCAACACGTCCGGAGCCAGGAATGCGCAAGAAGCGGTGCGAATTGCCCACTTGGCACGTGAATCCGGTTGCGGCAATTGGATCAAAATTGAAGTGATCAATGACAGCAAATATCTTTTGCCAGACAATAACGAGACGATCAAAGCGACCGAAATTTTGAGTAAGGAAGGATTCATGGTCCTTCCCTATATGTCGCCAGATCTGTATGCCGCGAGGGAATTGGTCAAAGCGGGGGCCGCAACAGTCATGCCGCTCGGATCGTTGATTGGCAGCAACCAGGGCATCAAAGCCAAAGAATTTATCAAAATTTTAATTGAAGAAATTCGTGATGTTCCAATTATTGTGGATGCGGGGATCGGATCGCCCTCGCAAGCCGCCGAAGCCATGGAGATGGGTGCCGATGCTGTGTTGGCGAATACCGCGGTGGCCATGGCAGGGCATCCAGCCATGATCGCCAAAGCTTTTGCGATGGCCGTGGAAGCGGGACGATTAGGGTATTTGAGTAAACTTCCAGCGAAAAAAGACATTGCGAGTGCGTCATCGCCATTGACCGGATTTTTATACGAATAATTTGAATGATGTCATTGCTGATTGGGTTGAATCCCTGAGCGAACTCTGAGGCCCGTCTACAACAAGATTTTTCATTCTAGAATAGACGGGTCGATTGTGAGCGAAGGGGTTAAACCCAATCAGCAATTTCTACTTTATCAAATATGCTAAACCTTCAGCAACTCCAAAACATTTTAAACAACGACTCTCCCGAATTCCTCGAGGAATTGGCGCAAAAGGCCCATCGACTCACTCAGCAGTATTTCGGTCGCACCATGGTTCTTTACGCTCCCATTTATCTTTCAAATTATTGCAGCAGTCATTGCACGTATTGCGGATTTAGCCTGCACAATCGAATCAAACGATTACGCCTGAATCCTGAACAGATGCATCAAGAAATGAAAACTGTGGCAGCGACGGGAATTGAGAATATTTTACTTTTAACCGGCGAATCTTACAAGGCCACCCCTCTCTCTTATTTGAAAGAAGCGATAGCAATCGCTAAACAATATTTCACCAGCATTGCCTTGGAAGTTCACCCGATGGACAGCCAAGAATACCACGAACTTTTCCAACATGGCGTCGATGGGATCACGGTCTATCAAGAAACGTATAATCGAGACCGATACAAAGAAGTCCACCTCTCAGGGAAAAAAGCGGATTACGATTATCGTTACGGGACTCCGGAGCGCGCAGCTCAAGCAGGAATGCGTCACGTTTCGATGGGAATTTTATTAGGGCTAGCTGACGTGGCGACAGACCTTCTGTCGCTCTATCAACACCTTCGTTACATGGAACAACATTATCCGGGCGTGGAATATAGCGTTTCTTTTCCCAGGCTGCGTACGATCAAAGGGCACGAGTTTGCCATTTGCGATGTCGACGACAAAAAATTCATCAAGGTCATTTGTCTGACACGAATTTTATTCCCTCGAGTTGGAATCAACCTTTCAACCCGAGAAAACGCCAAACTCCGTGATCATGCTTTGGGATTAGGCGTCACACGCATGTCGGCCGGAAGCAATACCTCTGTGGGGGGATACAGTCTCGAGAACACAGATGATCAGGAACCGCAATTTGACATTGAAGACCATCGATCCGTAAGTGATATGATTCAACTTTTAAAAGAAAAAAATTTTGATCCCGTCTTAACGGACTGGCGTCCCATCTCCAATCAAGCCTCATAAACCACTTGATCAAGATGCCTTTTGGAAAATCTTTTTCATAAAAAACAGCGCAATGATCGCGCCCCAGCCGTAAAGAGATAACACCACAAATACAACCGGATCTTGCATCATGATTTCGGCAATCCTTTGTGGATCTGTGATCGACCCCACACCCATGGCTAAAAAATATTGAACGAAAAGAATCCTCGCCGGCGAGGCCACCATAGAAATCAAAAAATATTTCTTCAAAGAAATTTTTGTAAGACCAAACCCTAAATCTAGA
>JANLHA010000163.1 GCA_024653845.1 Candidatus Omnitrophota bacterium
TGTAGATTTGGAAGATCAAGAAGAAATTCGTCAACGGATTGAAGGGGTTCTCAAGGCGCATTTCCGGCCAGAATTTCTTAATCGGATTGATGAGAAAATCGTTTTCGGCCGTTTGCAGGAATCGGCAATCATCAAAATTGTGGATATCCAAATTCGTCTTCTGCAGCGTCGGCTGGAAGACAAGAAAATCACCATTGACTTGACCGAGCCGGCACGGAAATTTTTGGCCAAAGAGGGGTATGATCCGGTTTATGGGGCTCGGCCTCTTAAACGGACCATTCAGAAGTTGGTCCAGGACCCTTTGGCATTAAAAATTCTTCAGGGAGAGATTAAAGAGAGAGATCATGTTACAATTGATCAAGGCAAAAAAGGTGAGTTGGGGTTTCGGGTTAAATAAGTTTGGGTTCATTGGAGAAGAGGTTGGTATGACAGGACTGGTTATTGGTTTGGTTGGCCTTTTCATTGGGGGAATTGTTTTCTTGACGTCGCGATCGTCTTCAACACAGAAAGGAGGAGAAGGTCGTCTGCGATATATGAAGTCGTTAGCACATTTTGTGGAAGGGAAATTGGTCACCTTGGAAGATACAGATCATACGTATCAGATCGAATTTTTTTATAAAAAACAACCATTTTTCTTTGTCGATATGGAGGATAAAACCCTCCGAACGTCTTTTCATAATGCTTTCTTAAAGCTCAAGACACCATATGATTTCACCCTCATGTTTTCTGAAAAACCGCGCACTAAACTTTTGCGTTCGGAAGCTTCTCAATCGATGAGCGATTTGAGTCATCCGTGGACTCAAGAAGCCCCAGCGGTAAGGCCCCCTAAGGCTTTGGAAGATTTTGCAATTTATACCAATCACCCCAATTTGGCGAACCGTTTGCTGGCCGACGAGCGAGCATTGAAAATTTTTTCAGAATTTAAGAATCGGGATAATCGAGGTCGTGCTGTCATGTCTTTGAGCATCAATGAGGGGATGGTGACGTTGCGGTTTCATCCTCCGGGAACATTGAATCCTAACCTTTTTGACGTTCAGTCGAATGTTTCTCGTATTGATCGATATTTGGAAGATTTGGCGATGCTCGGGCAAATCCTCAAAGAATTGCAGGAGGATAAAAGTTGAGAGAGACATTTATGCAAAAAGTGAAGAATTTTATCAAGACGTCCTTGTTGGGTGGGGTCACGGT
Source organism: Candidatus Omnitrophota bacterium (assembly GCA_024653845.1). Taxonomy (GTDB): domain Bacteria; phylum Omnitrophota; class Gorgyraeia; order Zapsychrales; family JANLHA01; genus JANLHA01. Next base: position 1,189 of record JANLHA010000163.1, read on the forward strand.
GATTTTGCCATTGGCCATCACGTTAATCATTTTGCGATGGATTTTTAATTTTGTGACTGGGTTGTTGGATCCGTTTACGGGGTTGATTGTTGCACGAGCAGACATCAAGAAAATCATTGCGGACATCATCGTCATGTCTGCGATTTTGATTTTTTGTTTTATTGTTGGCGCGCTTGTTAAAACCGGGGTCGGTCGCTTTTTTCATGGCGTTATTGAGAAAAGGATTTTTAGCATTGCGCCAGGATATAATCTCATCCGAGAAACGATTCTGCAGCTTTTGGGGGGGAAAAAGGCTCCTTTTTCCCAAGTTGTTCTTGTTGAGCTTTCTAATAGCGGAACCCTTGTGACAGGTTTTATCACCGATGACAACGAATCTGTCTCAGATTATGTCACCGTCTTTATCCCTACCGCCCCAACCCCTGCTGGTGGAATGGTTTTTCATATCCATCGAAAATATGTTCATAAAGTGGATGTTTCGATGGAGCAGGCCATGCGCTCGGTGATCACCTGCGGGGTCGGATCTCACGAATTGTTGGCGAAATGCTTTCGAAACAAATGAGGACGAGAATTTTTGATGATTGACAACCTCAAGAAATTTGCTATACTTTTAGCAGTCAGAGTTGTTGAGTGCTAATTAGCGCTAGGAGAAAAAATGACTGCCAGACGGACAGAGCATCAATATCGCAAAGATTTGCTTTTGGGAATTGTCGTTAATGAATATATTAAGACGGTCAATCCCGTGGGCTCGGCTTTTATTACCAAAGAGTATTTGCCGGATTTAAGCTCTGCGACGATTCGTAATATTCTTGCGGAATTGGAAGAAGAGGGATTTTTGACACATCCGCATACATCGGCCGGTCGCATGCCTACGGAAGAGGGTTATCGTTATTATGTGGATCATTTGATGCACGAGATTCAGCTTCTCGAAGATGAAAAGCGTAAAATCAAAGAGGAGTATGAGCGCAATCTCCGTGATTTAGAATCGGTTTTGGATAAAACTTCGGAAGTGATGGCGGATTTTACCCATTACACCAGTATCATTTCAATTGATGCTAGGCCGGATAAAATTTTTTGTAAAGGAACCAGCTATATCGTCGAGTATCCTGATCCTCAGGATGTGCAAAAGATCCGCAGCATTTTGGAAGCGATTGAAAAGAAAGAACAGATTTTAGAGGTGATCAATCGGCAGTTGCGGCACAGAATCGAAATTTATATTGGACATGAAATTGCACTTTCGGATGTTGAAAATTGTTCTTTGGTCGTATCGAGTTATAAGGCGCCAAAAGGGATGAGTGGCCGGATTGCGATTTTAGGGCCAACCCGGATGAATTATCAAAAAGTGGTCTCGGCGTTGGATTATTTTTCAGATTTGATGGAAGAAATGTTGTAGTTGATCGAGGAATTGACAAATGTTTGGGAAGAAAGAAGAAAAGTCGTCGGCGGAAAACACAGAGCCAAAAGAAGAAGCATCTGGCGAGGTGATGGTTGAAATCAAAGAG
>JANLHA010000175.1 GCA_024653845.1 Candidatus Omnitrophota bacterium
CAATTCTGTATCGGCCTGAGGTTGGAATCCTGGCTTAACATAATAAGGAGTCACGCCGTCGCCACAAAGCGCGTTTTCTGCAATGATCAAATCACCAACTTTGATATCCTCGGTCAACGATCCGCAACTTCCCAAACGAATCATGGCACCCGCTTTGGCATTGCACAAAATTTCCGTCGTAATGGCGGTATCAGCTGAGAATCTTCCTCCATTGATCGTCGTGACTTTGGTCCCTTCATAATCTCCAGTAAACATCGTATATTCCATAAACGCAAAATTTTTGACCGGATTTTGGAGTTTCTTAATGATGGCATCCATTCGTTCTTTAGGTCCTGGGACCAACGCATATTTTCCCAAATCTTCTGGACGCAATTGCACCATTCCCATCAAATCTTGACCTGTTAAATGAATTTCTTTACGCATTTGACTCATCGCATTTCCCTTTCTTATTAAACAACTTTTGTTTCAAAGTCTCGCTTTAAGGCTTCTTTATCAATTTTCCCGGTACGGTTCTTAGGCAGCACTTCACAAATGTCAATCGATTGAGGCACCTTGAAATTGGCCAAATGTTGCCGCGCAAAATAGCGAAGATCTTCCACGGTAACCGCTTCCCCAGGCCCGCCTGCCGGCGAGGCAGGCTTTAAAACAACAAACGCCTTGACTGCCTCCCCTTTGAGCGCATCAGGAATTCCAATCACGGCGACTTCTTGCACAGCAGGATGCTTATAAAAAGACGCTTCCACTTCTGGCGCATAAACAATCTGCCCAGCCACTTTGATCATTTCTTTTTTTCGCCCGACGATATAAAGGAAACCTTCAGAATCAAATCGCCCCAAATCGCCTGTATGCAACCAACCATTGCGAAGCATTGCATTGGTTGTCTCCTCATCTTTATAATATCCATCCATAACGATCCATCCGGAAATAACGACCTCCCCAACTTCGTTGACCGCCAATTCTCGTCCATCCTCATCGACAATTTTAATCCGACAATGCGGTGCGGGCTTCCCAACACTCGCAACATTATCGCTATCTAATGGGGTGACCGTATTCGGCGGACACGTCTCGGTCATCCCCCAACCATTGAGTAGTCGGGCATTCGGACAATATTTATGAAACCGCTCGAGAATTTCAGGAGAACTCGGCGCACCGAACACCACAACCCAACGCAATGACGACAAATCAAATTCTTCCAGTTGTTTCAAAGAAAGCAGCGCGTTATACATTGGGGGGACGATATGAAAACATGTGACTTGATATTTTTGGACATCTTTAAGGAATTCATAAGGTTGAAACCGTTCCATGATGACCAAGGTGATTCCGAAGATCACGCAATTCTGAATATAAATGAATCCGCCAATATGGCTGAAAGGAATCGCGACAAGCTTGATGTCCTTATCACTCAAATCCACAAAATATTCCATCGCTCGAGGGGAACCTTCAAGATGTCGATAGTTGAGAAGAATCCCTTTCGGCTTTCCGGTTGTTCCTGATGTGTACATAATCAATGCTGGGTCTTTTGGAGAAATGCTGGCCTCGGGAATTTGAGAATATGTTTCATTGTATTCAATTGGCGTTAAAAGAATTTCTTGGAGCGATGGGACTTGCTTTTTGATGTCTTCAAGTGACAAATCTTTTTTAGCCTTGGCAATGAGCAACTTTGTTTCTGAATGCCCCAAGCAGGAAACCAATTCATCGCTTTTGAGCATATAATCGAGCGGAACAACCACAGCACCCAGACAAAAACATGCCAAATAGCTATATACATATTCAAGGCAATTTGGCAAATAAATGGCCACCTTATCGGACTTGCCAATATCCCGAGAATACAAAAGACCAGTCAGTTTCAGAACATTCTCATAAAGCGCAGAAAACGTCACCACCTGATCTTGAAAGATCAAAGCCGGCTTTTGAGCATACTTTTCTGAATTTTCCTGTAAAAGTTTTTGGATATTCATATCTTATGTGGAATCAGACGCTTTGGCTTAGTTTATAAAAACTAGTAAAATTTTGTTAGTTAGATTTTAGTATAAGTCCTCGAATTGTCAAGCAATATATAAGGATTATTTGATTATAAAGGTCCAATTAGGGGGGAAATTCTAAAGCGTTTCAATCAGGCGGGTGAGTGATTTGATTTCGGCCTCTACCAAATCCAGATCGTGCTCAAGAATGATGTTCAAATGAGGAGATTTGCTAGGGACATCCGTGGCAAGCTTTTCCACATCACGTTTGATACGACGCAAGAACATGACTCGCCCCCTCATCCTTCGACGAGCAATTTCTTTGTCGACATACTGCAGAAAATAGAAG
>JANLHA010000062.1 GCA_024653845.1 Candidatus Omnitrophota bacterium
TCCAACGTTTTGATTCCTCCTCCATAGCAAAGAGGCATAAAACACTCTGTGGCAATATTCTGAATCAATTCAAAATTGGGTTCTCGTTTTTCTTTAGAAGCGGAAATATCCAAAAAAATCAGCTCGTCGACTTCCTTTTCATTGAATATCTTCAAGGCATTGATCGGATCTCCTACATATTTGGAATCCGTGAATTTCACTGTTTTCACTAAACCGGCACCTTTGAGCAACAAACAAGGAATCACGCGAATATTTAACATGAGAGTCTCAGCCCTTCATATATCTGCAAGAGAATTTTTTCTTGCTCTTGCCAATTGAATTTTTCTGCAGCAAGCCTCAAGTCATTTTTAAAATACTCTGTGCCTTTTGCAAGGATCCGATCCATGGCTACTCTCACCGATTCACGATCATCAGATTCAATAATTTCTCCAACGGGATGTGTTGAGACAAATTGACGCATTTCCGTTCGATTAGAAACCAGAACAGGAATACCCGCTTGGATATATTCAAAGAGTTTGTTTGGCAAGCAGTAACGAAAACTCAAATTTTTATCTTCAATAAGAGCAAAACCATAATCTGCAGAACTCGTGTAGCGTAAAAGATCATTAGGTTTTACGGCAGGATGAAAGAAAATATTCTGAGAGTTTTGGGACGCTCTGATGATTTCTGCTTCAAGGGGACCATAACCTAAAAAGATCAAAACATATTTTTGCGGATCTAGAGATCGGAATACCTGCAATAACAGCTCGACTCCCCGACCAGATGCTAGCCCTCCTTGATAAAGAAATATTTTCTGGGAAGGCTGAATCGCAAATTTTTGCCTAAACAAATCATATTTCTCTACAGAATGATATCGTGGCGGACAATTGAAAATCACATGAAGTTTTGGGATCTTATATAATTTTTCATAATCCTGGGCGATCGATTCACTCACAACTAAGATTTCATCTGCAAAACGGATCAATGTTTTCTCGATGACTTTAGCGATCAGCTTGGGAAGACCATGCTTAGAGAATTGCTCTGTTTCATATTCATGGCAATCATAGATCAACTTTGACTTTCGATTAACAAAAATCTTATAAAAAACACCTAAAGGCAATGCCTGAATGGCATGTGCATGAATGATGTCACAATTTCGGTATGTTGTTATTAATGCCCACATATATTGAACCAGCATTTCCGTATACATCACAATCAACTGAGCCGCGTTAGCCTTTCCTGGCTGATAACCAATCCAACGTGTCGTTTTTAATTGAAGACGATCAACTTCAATTTGCTGTATGACCTCGTGGGCAGGAAGGCCTCGTGAAGTCACAGCAAGTACACGAACGTTGTACCCGGCTTCTTTCAAACTCACAGCTTCTTTGAGAGGACGAATGTCATGCGTGAAATCATTAAGAACTAAGAGAAGGACTTTTTTTTTCATATCTTTATCAGATGTTGCAAATGAATTTTCTGGATGAGCTTCCTGACGTGTTCATGTGTCAAGACCTTAAGATAAAACGCTAGGGGCAAAAATAGCGAACAAAGTACGACACGAAACACAAACCCCCAAAAACTATCTAAAGGAATAAAAAACATATTGATCGCAATGATAATCCATGAAAAACAAAAACAAACCAATACAGGCTTGAATTCATAAGGAATATAAAAATGCTTTTGGGCAATCCAGAAAAGATAAACTGCTGAAATGAGATAAGAAACCATGGACGCAAAGGCGGCTCCATCCTTTCCCATCAGTGGAACCAGAATCAAATTCAATATGATATTCAATCCCGCAGCAATAAAAATGCTCAAAGCCACAGGAACGGATTTCTTAACAAACGCTGGGCCAATGGACGCAATATCTCTGATTCCAAGCAATAAGAATGAAAACGCAAGAAATGGGACGGCAGATGCCGCAGAAGAATATTCCGGAGTGGCTAAAACTTTTAAGATAAAAGAAGCGAATAAAGAACAAGCTGTACAAAAGAAACATCCTGCCCATCCATAGAGACTAAGAACCTTCGCATACACATGACCAGAAACTTCTTCTTTTTGAATGGAATAAGCAAAGGGGCTCCAAGCCATTTGAAAACCTGCCGTAAAAATCCCAACTAACCCAGCGATATTAAACGCGACAGCATAGAGACCAATCTCCGTAGAATCATAAAAATATTTTAAAATAAAAGAATCCGAGAACATAATGATCCAAGAAGCTACACTCGCTGGGGCAAGAGGTAAACCAAAAGCCAACATCTTTTTTAATCGTAACCAAGAAAAATATTTTAGACTCAACCAGTCTTTCATAATCCAAACCGTAGCTATCGTTGTCATTAAAGTTCCTATCAATTGCGCCCAGAAAACACCCAATAAACGCATGTTGAGAAAATAGACTAAAATGATGCTCAAGATGGCAACTCCAAATGAGGTCATCAAGGATACAATAGAAGTTCCCCACGCGCGTCTTTGAAAAAGAAACCAACTCGTCAATACCCGGTTCGCCGTCGCAAAGAACAAAATGAATGCCAGAATTTGAATAAGCCATTTGTATTTTGTGGTATCAAATAAAACTTCGGAAAGCCATGAAGAAAAGAAAATAATTCCAACACCAAAAAACAAACTAATCACAGATTGACACCAAAACCAACATGAAAATGTGGATTTTTGATCTTCTTGGTTTTTAGTATCATAAAACCAAACTGCCGATGAACTATCTAATCCTGCAACAACCAACATCATAAAAAAACCTAAAAAAGCTAATAAAAGATTCATAATTCCATAATCATACGGAGTAAAAATGCGCGTATAGAATGGCAAAAGTATGGTGTTGATCACTCTAGGCTTAGAAAGCATGCCTAAGATGCCATAAATCAACGATTCCGTCACTAATTGTTTAATATGTTTAGCAAAGGTCATTTTAAACTGAGCTTCCTAGCAAATTCTTGTAAAGATCCAACAATTCATGAGCAATTTTGTGGGCGTCATGATGTTCTTCCACATACGCTCGGCTAGCCTTTCCAATTTGAGCCCGCTTTTCTCCAGAGCTTAAAAGGGTCGTCAACACTTCCACAAGGTTATCGGAATTGGCATTCACCAAGGGCAGCGAGGAAGAATATTTGGGAAGAGATGAAGGTTTAATATAACAAACAACAGGTTTTCCTAATGCCATAGCCTCGATAGCAGCCAATCCATAGGCTCCTGAAATGATTTCATCGATCATGATGTCACACTTACCAACCCACTCTAACATTTCTTTTCTTGGCATGTTGTGAATCAATTGAAAATCAAATTCATACTTTCCTTTGAGCTGCTCGATCACTTCTAAAATTCTTTTTGTTCCTTTGATTTCTTTACGGGAAGGTGTATGGATGATTAATGGACGCTTCTTGATCGAATCAGGAAAATTGGGAATAAAATCTGACATCAAGATACGCGCTTTGCTTCGATAAAAAGAATGGAAAATATCTTTCTGAACATACGGCTCCATTTCGACGTCGGGAATTAGACACGCAAAGCCATATTTTGCAAAACGTTTTTGGGTATCAATGGATTTTTCTCTTCCATTAACTGCAAATTCAGGATACATCTCATACATTTTTTGAATATAAGGATTGTCTTGACAGGCAATTTCTGGAATTCGAATGTCGCTTCCCCAAAATTCCACAACGCAAGCTTTTTTCAAAGATGCTAAATATCTCAAGTCGAGCTCAAAAGGCAAAAGTCGGCTATTGAAATGCCAATGGATGACATCCGCCCAGCGCATCGCTTTTAAGATGGAATAGGTGAAAGGAATTCTCATCAACAACTTCTGCAAAGAGTTTTTCTCTTCGACGGAGAAACTTTCAATATATTGATGATCTTGCATGGGAGAATAGGTTAAAACAATTCCTCTAGCATCAACGCCGATGTCGCGTAAGGCTTTGACCGTCGTATTGACTTGAGAAGCAATGTTGTCAGGGATGTGCAAAACTTTCATAATTTACGAAAATTTAATCTTGATATTTTCTTGTGTATTTGAGATAAAAACTTTTGGGAACCAGATTCAATCGGTACATGATCCAGAAAAGCCAACGAAAATCTTCAAATGTTTCTTTGTAAGTTTTGTAATCACGATACGTTTTAGGAGGAAGATTCATGATTCGATCAAATTCTTCATCTGTAAAGCCAAGACGCTTTTTGATTTCCTCCAAAATATCTTTGTTGAAAGGTTTTGGTTCCTGAATAAGCTTGAGCGCTTCTTCCCTGCTCATTTGTCCTGACCGAACCAATGCTGAAAATTCCGAATATCGTAAATCAATCTTGAACTTCCGCGGCAGATAGTAATTATTGGTGAAATAAGCCGTCCGGTTCTCCATGTGATGACCGCCATACCACTTCCAATTCAATTCTCGACTCAAAAAATCTTTAACCTGATCTTTGTGATAATCAATGTAATAAAGAGGCCGCACCTTCTTAATTCCATCGATGACAGACCATTTGAGCCAAGACGATAACCAAAGGTTGGGGAAGGTTTTGATTTTATGAGAACCAAATTGCTTCTGAACCGTTTGGATGTATTTGGCATCCATATAAAACCACCCGTGGGGAGAAATGCCTTCGGTTCGAAAAGAATGTCCTTCAAAAATGTATTTGATTTTATATTTGCGAGCCGCAAGATAATGAGTAGTAGCCAAACCAATATCTGATGGTGTATCAATATCGGGGACCGACGCTTTGAAAAAAGATTTGAAAAGGTCACAAAATTCCTGGGCGTCGACCACGTGAGTATACAAATCAATATTCAACTTATTCAAAACATTATAAATGTTCTCAACAGCAATTTTAGAATTCCAAGTGTTGTCAAAATGAGCCGCTAAAGGCCGAAGTCCTAATTCCTTGGCCAAGTGCAATAAATAAGAAGAATCCGTCCCCCCACTGACACCCACAACCACATCATATTTGAGGTGACGACCTTCATGCTTAATTTTCTTAGCCAAGGCTTCCAAAATAGCGCGGCCTTTTTCTCCGGTCGGATATTCTTGATCAAGTTGTTCATGTTGGCGGCAATAATTACAAACTCCTTCAGAGTCAAAAGAGATATATGGGATGTGGTCATCGTAAATACACCTTGAGCAGATCATGTGAGCACCTTCTCCAATTTTTCGCGATTGGGAAAGTTGATTAAGACACCCAAATCTTTTCCTTGATAAACAACCATACTGCCTGCAGCCACTGCGGAAGCTCCACCCTCTTTAACAGCACGTCCAAAATCATCAACAGATCCTGCACCTCCACAAGCAATCACGGGGATTTGAACACTTGCAGAAATCATTCGTATCAAATCAAGATCATAACCGTTCCATGTTCCATCACGATCAATCGAATTCAAAAAAATTTCACCTGCTCCCATCTCTGCCATTTTCTGAACGTGCTCAATCGCAGACAAATTCACGGGTTTCTGCCCACCATGAGAACAAACCATATATTTCCCCCAAATGTTCTTCTTAACATCCACTGCGACCACAATGCTTTGACTGCCAAAGGATATCGCTGCCTCTTTAATCAACGACGGGTTCTCAATCGCATAGGTATTGATCGCAACTTTTTCGATCCCAAGTGTGAACAATTTCTGCAGATCTTCCATCGACCGGACACCTCCCCCATAAGTCAATGGCATAAAGCACTCTTCAGCAATTTCTGATAAAAGTTCAAATGAGGGGTTTCGATTTTTAGAAGTGGCCGTGATATCCAAAACAATAAGCTCATCCACTTCTTTCTCATTGTAAATCTTAATGGCATTAATCGGGTTCCCTACGTAAGACGGATTCTTAAACTTAACCGTCTTAACCAATCGGCCATCTTGGAGTAATAAACATGGGATAACTCTGATGTTTAGCATTTTGTAAGATGATAAAGCAAGCTATATCAATTGGCAGGAACTGTTGAGACATGCTCATATATCTTGGCAAGGCCGCTGTATGTAACTTTCATATCCTTACCTTTGATGATTCTTGAATTTTCAACAAAAACCTTTTTCCAGGCATCACATTTATAACAAGCAGATTTTGGATGGAATTCTTTCTTAAGTGCAGCAAGTCTTAATTGAGAATACGATTTCCCCTTCCAAATGGCTCGAACACCTTTCTTATGAACATTCCCCATAAAATTTCGGCCGGCAATATCATCACAACAAGTCGTCACATCTCCATTCCACAAAATGGCCATATAGAAAAAAGGATTTGAACAAAAATTCCTTTGTATCGTAGGTTGATCAAAAAAATTCTCGGGCTGCAAGATCTCCAAATCTTCAGTTTCATATGGATAAATACAAACTTGACTCACTCGTTTGACCCAATAATTGATGAATTCTTCAATTTCCTGATCAGTATGATTAGACACCGTCAAATTGACACTGAGATTTAATTTAGATCCATGTTGATTACGTGCTTCCAATAAATGGATAATGTTCGCTTCGACTTTCTCAAAATTGGAATGCACTCGGATAGCCTCATGTTTTTCTCTAAGTCCATCTAAACTGATTGAAATTCTATCAACTTGAGTCTTCATAATCGTAGAGATGACTTCTGAATTCAAAAGAAGTCCGTTGGTATGGAAACCCAAATTAAATTTTTTTAAAGAGGCTGCATATTCCAGCATCTTACAGAATTCAGGATGAATAAGACCTTCTCCACCAAAATTAAGTCCCAAACTGATTCGATGGGGCAATTGAGCTAGTTCATCTATAATATTCTTATACTCCTCCCACTTCATATAACCTTTTTTTCTCACAGGATATAATGAAGGACATTGAGAATTGCAAATTGTACATCGAAGATTACAAACGTTGGTTGGTTCAATGGCAACGGCTTTTAAAGGAGGAGGAACATGTTTAACCACGCCTGGAAAAGCTGGCAATATTCTTTGTGCTAAATTCATCAATGATCCTTTTTTCATCTATTTATCCCTCCCTAATATTTTCAATAAAATTTCTTAAAACATTCATTCCATACTTATGACTTTTCTCGGGATGGAATTGGACTCCATAAATATTATTTTTCTCAATCGAGGATACAAAATCGTAACCATAATTTGTAACCGTCAAAATGTCTTGAGGCTCTGCGCATTTGAGATGATAAGAATGAACAAAATAAAAACGCTGTTCTTCTTCCGGGCGAGGGAATATAGCACTATTTTTGTTAACCGAGACCTGATTCCATCCCATATGGGGAATTTTGAGATATTTCATGCTTTCATCAAATTTAAATTTCACAGTTGCAGCATTAATCCATCCAAGGCCCTTCAACTGTCCCTCTTCACTTTTCTGGGAGAACAATTGCATTCCCAAACAAATCCCTAAGATAGGAACGCGGCCATGCAATACTCTTTCCTCAAGAATAGGCAACAGAGCTCGATCTTGCAAATTACGCATCCCATAATCGAAAGCCCCAACGCCCGCCAAAATCAACCGATCAGCTTTTCTGATCTCTTCGCTATCTCTAGAAATTTTTGAAGGAAATCCAAGATATTTCAGCATATTCTGAATGGATCCCAAATTCCCCATACCATAATCAATGATCACAATATTCATGTTATACAAAAACCTTTATAAATTATTTTCTCTTTCGAAGGATTTGAGCGGGAACACCTGCAACAACATGATAAGAAGGAACGTCTTTGGTCACAACCGATCCAGCCCCAATGATAGCACCCTCTCCAATTTTGACTCCTGGCAAAATGATCGCTCCTGTTCCAATATCCGCGCCATCTTCAATGATCACTTTCCCAAATGCCAAATCATTACTCATCACTGGTTTATCGAGCGGTCCGTCTTGGTGTGTGGATGTAAGAATTTTAACCATTGGACCTATTCCCACAGCTTTGCCGATCTCGATGCCACCAGCGCTGTGAAAGAAGCATCCTTGACCAATCCAGGTATGATTTCCAATCACCATTTCGTTTTTATGATAGGCTTTCAAAATCGTATTGTGGCCAATATAAATATTCTCACCTAATCTAATATTATTAGCATGAAAGACAAGCACTCCTTTTTCAAAAACAATATTCTTGCCGATTTCCCTAAAATCTCTTCTAAGAAATTTACCACTCCCATGGGTCAAATATTTTTTCTGAAAACGAATATCCATACCATTAGCACCAATTGTTAAAGTCCTAGCTTCTTAACTGCCTCATAATTCTTCTTGTTCCGACCGCTCCACGTTGTCAAATAACCGCATCCATTACAAATGCCATAGTCTCCAGAGATATGTCGTTGGCGAACATACGCCAGCTTTTTCAATAACTTTTGAGAATCATCTGTAATCTTTCCTAAACATAGGCCATCATCTCTTTTGGTCCACACCCCCAGACAACACGGAAAAACATATCCATCAATATCAACCATCATGGTATTCCAAAGTTGACTACAGGGATGTTTTTCACCTTGCTTAGGAGACCAATCTGTCAAAGGCATATATTTCTCAATCAAAAGTCTGTCGGTCTCTCTTAATAATGGATTCCAGCGTTTCACAATCTCAGAATATTTTTGAGCCGTTAAATCTTTATCAAAAACATGGATGGTCACACGTGGAGTACGTTCTCCTCTTAAAGCTAAAAAATTTCTTATATTTTCAACAACCGTATCATATTTCTCAACACCCACCAAATTATTGAAAGTTTCTCTATCATCAAAACACAAGCTAAGAACAATACTATCGACTTCGCTACCTGCTAATCTTTCCGCAATCTTTCCTTTTAAAACGATACAGTTTGAATTTGCGTGAATGTGGGCCTTCGGAAAAACTTGTCTAGCGTAAGCCACAATATCAAAAAAGCTCGGATTAAGTAATGGCTCTCCCAATCCCACAGGAGAAAATTGGATTCGTTCTTCCGGAACATTTTGCTGGCGGGTTAATTCTCTGACTTTGTCGATCACATTTTTAACCTGTTCAAACTCCATATGTTTCACAGGTTTCACGCCGGATTTGGTTACTGTTTCCCTTGTACAAAAACTACATTTTGCATTGCAATAAGTGGTGATTTCAACATTAATATCGGTTGGATAATTTGTAGGTACAGGGATCGGTTCCAAATATAAAGAGTTAGACTGAATGATGGTATGTAACCAATAATTACTTCTTACAAGTCTTCCCAATCTTTTTATCAGTTTCTGCCCTATTGTTCTTTTTGGGGCTAATTTGATCATGAATTTATACCTCCAAGAGATAATTCCAATTTTCTGATGACATGTTTAATGTCTTTTTCATTCAGAGCAAAATGCATAGGCAAAGCCAACCCTTGCGTATAGGCTTCTCTGGCATTCAGGAAATCTCTTTCCTTTAGTTTATACCTTTTCTGATAATAAGACAAACATGGTAAGGCCTGGGCTCCAAGGTTAGCTTCAATCCCTTGATCTCTCAATTTCTGGATCAACGCATCCCGAGAAACATTTTGATTAAGCATCACATGATAAGTTTGATAAACATTCTTTCGATTCTGAATCGACAAAGGCGTTTTAATCCAACTTATTCCAGCCAATCCTTGATCATACGCTTTTGCCAACGCTACTCGAGCTTTCAACATTTTTTCCAGATGAGCCATTTGAGATAGCCCCAAAGCCGCCTGGAAGTCCGTCATCCGATAATTAAGGCCAGCATAATCAAAGTCCATTTTGCCATTTTTCACACAGATTCCATGGCTTCTCAAAGACCGAAGCTTCTCCGCCATGGCCACATCATCTGTGACAAGAAGTCCACCCTCTCCCGTCGTCAAAATTTTACGGGGATGAAAACTGAAACATCCGATTTTCCCGAAAGTCCCGACCATTTGATTTCCAAATTTTGCACCTAACGCACACGCAGCATCCTCAACCACAGTAATATTTCTTTTTTTTGCGACCGACATGATTTTTTTAATATCCGCCGGTTGACCAAATTCATGAACAGGAATGATCGCTTTGGTTCTTTTGGAAATGCATTTTTCAATTTTTCTCACATCCATACAAAAATCGTCTAAAGCAATATCTACAAAAACAGGTTTGGCTTTGACCAGTTCAACAACATTGGCCGTTGCCGGGAATGTAAAGGCAGGAACAATGACTTCATCTCCTTCTTTGATATCAAGAGCTAAAAGAGCCAGATGCAAAGCTGCAGTTCCGGAAGACACAAGAATGGCATGTCGCGTACCGAGATATTTTTGCAAAGCCAGTTCAAATTTTTTGACAACCTCGCCCTGGACAAGATTCCCAGATTTTAGAACTTTCTGGACTTCTTTGATTCCGCTTGAAGGAATATATGGTTTGGATAATTTGATTTTGAGTGGTTTCATTTTATTTTTGAATCCATTTTGCCGTCTCGAGAATTCCTTCATCCAAATCCACCTTGGCACGGAATCCCAGAAATTGATCAGCTTTTTCTACGGATGGCACTCGTAATTCAATCTCGGCTGAAAGTGCCGGCTTAAAAAGAATTTTGGATTGAGAAGACAAAACCCGACATACCGTCTGGGCCAATCCATAGGTTGTTGAGACAGCTCTTGCGTTGCCAATATTGAAAGACTCACCAATCGCTCTAGGGTTTTCCATGCACTCCATCAAGCAATCGACAAAATCATTTACATAACACCATGCACGAATCTGACTTCCATCCCCGTGGATGTGAATGTCTTCATTTTTCAAGGCCCTTCGAATAAATACCAAAATCGCGCCTTCTCCGGTTTGGCCTGGACCGTAAACGTTAAACGGTCTGACAGACACTGTTGGCAGTCCAAATTCTCGATGATACGCCGTGGCCAAATGTTCTCCAGCTAATTTGCTCACCGCATAAGTCCACCTGGCCTCGCCAGCGCTCCCCGCAACCGTATCACTACTTTCCGTTGGTTTAAAAGCGTGACTGCCAAAAACTTCAGAAGTCGAAAAATCCACCACACGATCTTTCACGCCATTTTGCTTGGCAGCTTCTAAAACATTGGCCGTCCCAATCATATTAACTCGCATGGTCTCCGTCGGACTTTTGATCACGGTATCAATTCCCGCAATGGCTGCCGCATGAACCACAATATCGATTCCCTTCATACTCTTGAGCAACTTTTCATTATCCAAAACATCCCCCTTAATAATGGTAATATTGGGATGTTTCGCGTAAGGACTCGACGAAAGCGTATCTCTTCGAAAATTGTCATAAACAATAATCTTATTATTTTCGACCATGCGTCCGATCACACAGTTAGCAATAAATCCCGCTCCACCGGTAATAAAGATAGTTTTATTCTTAATCATTTTTTCACACTCCTCAGCAGAATATCTTCAATTTAAAGTGAACACTATCCTAAGATTTTCTTTAAAACCTCAACCATTTCTTCCGCCGCACGGCCATCGCCAAAAAAACTTTTCGGCTTTTTTCGAGGCGCTGTTTTCTTAATGGCTTTCAAAATCTTTTCTTGCGATACTCCCGCTAATGTATTGCATCCATCATTCAATGTTTCTTTCCACTCCGTCTCGTTTCGCAAGGTAATGCATGGCACATTCAAGAAGTAAGCTTCCTTTTGTACACCTCCCGAGTCCGTCAAAATCTTTTTTGCATTTTTCTCCAGAATGAGCATATCCAAATAACCAACCGGCGAAATGAATAAAATATTGGGCAAATTTTCTGGCTTAAAATCCTTTAAAGTCTTCAACATCTTCTGTGTTCGAGGATGAACCGGAAAAACCACGCTATCCTTAATCTTGCCTAATGCCAACAAAATGGATTTCAAGTTTTCAATATTATCCGCATTGTCTTGACGGTGAATAGTTAAAAGATAGTATCCTTTGGGCTTCACACCGTTTTTCTTTAAGATATTAGAATGGCCCACTGAAATGTTCTGCTTAAAAACATCGTACATCACATCCCCGACAAAAAACACATTCTTCGTAATCCCTTCTCGCTTGAGATTATCAACGGCTGCTTTCGTCGGACAAAATAATAAATTGGACATATGATCCGTCAGAACCCGATTGACCTCCTCAGGCATATCCAGACGATAACTCCTTAACCCAGCTTCAACGTGTCCGAGGGGAATTTTCTGATGAACAGAGGCAAGGGCTCCAGCCATGGTTGATGTGGTGTCTCCGTAGACCAAAACCATGTCGGGCCTTTCTTTTTTCAAAATACCTTCCAATCCCTGAAGAATCAATGCCGTTTGCTGAGTTGATGTTTGACCTTTAACATTCAAATGATAATCCGGCTTTGGAATGTTCAATTGCTGGAAAAAAATCTTCGACATTTCGTAATCATAATGCTGCCCTGTATGTAACAAAATGTGCTGGATTCGATTTCTTCGAAAACTCTCGATGACCGGTTTCACCTTAATAAATTGCGGCCTGGCTCCGACAATGCTCAAAACTTTCATACCGTCGATTCCTTCTTCTGATAACTTAAGATCCGATCAACCATCCAATCGGTCACATCAATTTTGTCTTTCAAAAGTTCTTCCCGCTTTTTTTGCCAATCTTGTTTCAAAGCCAGATTTTTGAGAAGCTCTTTCATTTTCGCCAAAGCCTGAGCAAAATCCCGGAAAGAATAAATCAAATCATATTTTCTCTCCAGCTCAATAAAATTCCCCATATCGTTGGGCCCTACAAAAGAATTGTAACGGATGGCTGGCGTTCCTAAAAGTGCCGCTTCCGTCGTAACCGTCTGAGAATCCGTGATGAGTAGGGTGGCATAATAAAGAATATCTAACAATCGATGCGGTGAAATTCGAATCCGATAAGGCTCCAACTCTTTTTCTAAAGGCTTTTCAGATGTGATAAAAACCTTTCCTTCTTTTTGAAGAAGAGACAGCAGTTCCAATTTCTGGTTCAGATTAAAGCCATACCGACCCACATCATGACTCGCCGACCAGGCAACAAATCGACATACAAAGAATTTCTCTCCCGCTTTAACTCCGAGTTCATTCAGCACCTCCGGGTCGGGCTGGAAACGTTTGGGATGCAAATAAGCAAGTTCATGATACCCTGCATACTTGACATGTTTTTTCCCATGATGGAGGTGATAACTTTCGGGAGTATAAATTTTAGTGGCAAAAGGATAGGTTAAAGCATTTTGCAATTCTGCACTCTCAGAATCATGAAAAATGAGATAAGGAATTCCCATCAAACGTGCAATGTGAATCGAGCTGGCCCCAGTCACAGAAATACAAAGTTGAATTTTATTTTTTAAAAGAATTGGAATCAATTTCAACTGCCGGACAATCAATTCTTTTCCTAACCCGAGGATGCCTTTTCCGGCTTTGCTGAGGAGGAGATAAGGCAATTGATAATATTGAAGAAGCTGAGTGGTTACCTCTTTCTCTCTCGAGGCAATAACGATGTGATGGCCCTGTTTCGATAATTCTTGGATGGCATTTCGAAAAAGATGAACATGCGCGGGGTGATTCATGTCAAAGAGGATGTTCATGATTTGCTACCCAACTCAATCTTTTTGATCCTGAGCAAACATTCCTCGATCAATCTTCGGTTTGCAGCGATGAGGTCTGAAACAAGCCCAACCACAGCCATTTGAAATCCAACAATCAATGAAACAGCCGCCAGAATCAAAGACTGAATTTTCCCGCCTTGGCCTAACAGGAAATAATCCAAGAGAAATCGTAAAACTAGCAAAGAACCAATTCCAACACAAATCACGCTCACCGTCATAAACAACCGAAAGGGGCTATACATCGCATACACTCGCAGCAAGGTGACTATCGATCGTTGAATGTATTGTGGAATATTTTTAAAGAGGCGCGAAGGACGATGCACTTGGTTTGTCGAGATTGTGATATTGGCAATGGCCAAATCTTTCTTCTCGGCCTGAATGATGCTTTCTAAGGTGTACGTGTAATCCGAGATGATGTTGAGCTTCATGGCCGCATCGCGATTATAGGCACGGAACCCAGTCGTCGCATCCTTGACCGTCGAGCTTGACAAGTTACGGACCACTCGGCTCCCCAGACGCTGTAGTCTCTTCTTAACCCATGAGAATTGGCGAATATTTTCAATATCACGATTGCCAATTACAATGTCAGCTTTATGTTCTAAAATCGGTTGAACAAGACGCGGGATGTCTTCTCCTTTATATTGGCCATCCGCATCGGTATTGACAATGATATCAGCTCCAGATTCTAAACACGCATCCAATCCCGCCTGAAAAGCCCGTGCCAATCCACGACGTTTGGTAAATCGTACGATATAATCGACCATCCCCGTAGCTTTAGCCACCTCACTCGTGCCATCAGTGCTTCCATCATCAATAACCAAAAC
>JANLHA010000186.1 GCA_024653845.1 Candidatus Omnitrophota bacterium
TAAAAGCATCTTTTAGACGAGGGCGCAAAGAAGGAGAAATGCAAAAATAATCAATCCGCCAACCAATATTTTTCTGGCGACAAGCCCCCATCGGACTCCACCAGGTGTAATGCCCACCTTCTTTACAAATCTCGCGAAAGGTGTCAACAAACCCGGCCTGAACGATCTTGTCAAACCCCGCGCGCTCCTCAGGAGTAAACCCGTGATTTTTCATATTGGATTTCGGATAAGTCAAATCGATTTCCTGATGAGCGACGTTCATATCTCCACAAAAGACGACGGGCTTTTTCTTCTCTAAATTTTTAAGATGCTTTAAGAAATCGACGTCCCATTCTTCAGAGCGATAAGGAAGCCGTTCCAACTCGCGTTTCGAATTGGGCACATACACGTTGACCAGATAAAAATTCTCGAATTCCAGCGTTAAAACACGACCTTCCTGATCATGTTTCACAATCCCGAGTCCTTCCGTTACGCTCAGAGGCTTGATTTTAGAAAAAATCGCCGTCCCAGAATATCCCAATTTCTTGGCGTGGCTCCAGTATTGATGATAACCCGGCAAATCGACTTTCACTTCTTCCGCTCCGGTTTTGGTTTCTTGGAGACAGAGAATATCCGCGCCCATCTTTTGAACAAGATCGATAAATCCTTTTTTAAGAACAGAACGAATCCCGTTCACATTCCAAGAAATGATTTTGATCCCAGGCATTTAATATCTCCTCACGCTGGAGAATTTCAGGCTTCCGCAGAACCGTTCGGAAAATCCCAGCGTGATTTTCCTCCCTTAACTCTCCGCCCTCGCTCTCTCCGCTGTTTTACTTCGTAAAACAAAACGCGGAGAACCGTGCCCGCTCGGGCTGCGCGATATTCTGCTTAAAGCCTGAAATTCTCCAACAATAACTTATCATTTTGAAACCAACACATCCTTCACCAATTTCTTGGCCTCTTCACTTCGTTCCGCCGAAATCGCCACAATCGAATATCCACTATCTCGTCGGACAATATGCATTCCACGGATATTGATATTCGCTTCTTTAAAACGCAATGCGATGCGAGCCAAAGCTCCGGGCTCATCCTTGAGCTTAATCAATAAACTATCTTCTGTCACAGCCTGAAATCCAGCATCACGCAAAACTTTAAGAGCCAAGTCATATTGCTGCACCGCCATCACAATGACCCCCATATTCCCAATGGTCTCAGCTTCAATCTCATCGATATTGATTTTATTTTTTGCCATCAAATCCGTGACATCTGCCAAAACGCCGGGACGATTTTCTGCAACAATAGAGATCTCTTTCATGATTTCTTCCCCTCCTTAATCAAATCGTTAATAAACCGATCAATCCGTTCCTTTTTAACATGCGGCATGATCACCAGATGCGCGATTCCCTTGTAAGGAGCCAATTGCCACTTTCTCACCATATCGGCCGGCGGACATGGGAACACCACCGTCGTTGAATATTCATTACGCCATGCATGCTGACCACATTTTTTCAACTGTTCAATTGCGTAATCCGCGACTTCCAAACATTGCTCCACTTTTTTTCGAAATCCGTCTTTGCCCACCCGATGAATCGCATACCATAAAAAAAGCGGTGTCAATCCATTACGCGATCCCATGATAGTGGTATCCAATGTTCCCACATATTCAATCGATCGTGCAATGCGATCGACGTTCCGTTTCTTGGCCAATGCGATTCCACAAGGCGTTGGAGACCCCACGAATTTATGCCCGCTGATCGACAAGCTATCCGCTCCAACAGCAAAATCAAATCGTGGCGCTCCGTCGATAAAAGGAAGTAACATTCCCCCGAGCGCAGCATCGCAATGAATATATGCATTTGAAATCGCCAATTCATTGAGGATCTCTCGAATGGTTTCGACACGGTCCACAGCACCTTTCATAGTCGTCCCGATATTGGCCATGATGATGGGTGGAAAATCCCGCTTGATCTTTAAAGTCTCTTTCAAGTCTTCGTAATCAATCTCGCCATTGTCTTGAGAACGGATCATGATGTTTCGCATATTCAAAATGCGCAGCATTTTAGTCACACTGTAATGAGTGTCCTGCGAATAAAAAACAATCCCCTGAGGATAAAGTTCGCGTGCCAAATACAAACCATACATATTGCCTTCGGTTCCGCCATTGGTCACATATCCCCAGAAATCCTTACCGGCATGGGTCAATTCCGCAAAGAATTCAATCACCTCCCGCTCAAATTCATGCGTATTGACATGATAATTGCTTGAAATGAAAGGATCTCCGACGTTATTGATCGCACAATTAAAGAACGGCGCCAGTTCCGAGTAATCAAAATCCAAATTGCAAGGATATCCGACAAACGTTTGGGACTCTTCTTTTAACTTTTGATAAAGTGCTTCGAGTTGTCGATGATTTTCTGGAGATAAAGCCATGCTATTATCCTTTCATAACTCTTAAAACAAATTCCTAATCACAAAAGCCAATCCCAAAAATCCACACATCCAAAGAGTCACAATGAAAAACCCTAATTCGGCCAAAAGGATGATTCGATAAAAAAATGGGATTCTCCAAGACACTTCCCTCATCACTTTGACATAACTGTCACGGGCAAGAAGCATCGCTGTAATCCCCCCTGCCTCATAAATGATGATCAACCACAGGCCCCACGAAATGAAATTGCTCTGCTCTAATCTCAAATGACCCAACATAGCAAAATGGAGAAAAATCAATCCTCCCAGCGTCAATAAACTACGACCGATAATTTTCTTCAATGACGCTTCTTCGATATTCGTTAAAACATCTTCTGGATCCAACTTCAATCCTTGAAAAGCCGTAAAAATAAAAAATAGAAGAAAAATATCGGTCAACCATCCCATGGGGACTCCTTCCTCTTTAACCCTGTTTTAAATCCTTAGGAATTGCAAAATAAAACGTTGAGCCATGTCCTAACTGTGACTCAACCCAAACCCGCCCACCATGATCCTCAACCGCATCTTTGACAATGCTCAATCCAGCCCCCGTTCCTTCATAATCTTTTGAACCATGAAGCCGTTTAAAAACCTCAAAAATTTCTTCGTGATGTTCCGGAGCAATTCCGATGCCATTGTCTTTGATATAAATTTGATGTTCGGCTCCGCCATCACGATATCCAATCTCTACAATAGGCCCACTCTGCTTTCCTTTCGAAGAAAATTTGATCGCATTGCTCATCAAATTGAATAAAACCTCGCCAAGCTTGATCCGATCTCCCTGGATCGTCGGAAGGTCGGGTGAAATTTTCAATTCCACCTGATGTTCTTGGATTGAAAACTCCAGACGCTCGACCACCTGATCAACCAAAGATCTCAGAGGAATATATTCATAAGGATTTTTGATTCGAGAAATCCGCGTCAACGTCAACAAGTCTTGAATCAAGTTTCCCAGACGATCAACGGATTTGCGGATTCCCTTCACGCATCGCTTGCCTTTCTCATCCAATTGATTCAAATGGTTTTGTTCCAAGAAAATTCCATAACCTTTGATGCCTGTCAACGGCGCGGCAATGTCATGACTGACCGTATTAACAAAACGATCCAACTCACGATTGACTTTCTCCAAATCTTTTTTCTGTTGACTGGTCACTTCCAAATTTTCCGTCAACATTTTGTTCTTACTTTCCAGTTCCTGACGGAAATCTGACAACTTTTGAGCCATGGTATTGAATGCGCCACCCACTTCCCCGATCTCATCCGGGGAAGAATGATCCAACTGAATATGAAAATCGCCAGCCCCAACCTGATGTGCGGCTCCCACGAGATTTTTCAAAGGTTGCTCAATGCGTCGGATGATCATCCACACCACCACGGTACCCAGAAGAACACTGATCGTCAAACTCCACCAAAGAATTGTTGTAGCCACATCCTGGGCTTGTTGAGCCACAACCAAAGATTCACGCGTCAGCTGTTGAATCTCTTCCAGAAGTTGTTTCAATTCCAAACGCAACTGCTGCTCCTGCTGCTCCATCTGACCAATGTCTTCAAAGGAAAGTTGGTATCCTTCACCCGCGATGATTTTGCCAAGGATCATGCTTACCAAGGCATCATATTCAATATGAGCCTTCTCGATTTTCACCAAAACGTCCCGGGCTTTTTCCAAGTCCTGTTTAGTTTTGATGTCTCGTACTTTTTCCAATCCCTTTTTAACAATATCTTCACCTTCTAAAACACCGGCGGCACCAACCTGCGCTAACTTCTGGAAACCTTCCTGGGCCAAACGTAAATAATCCAAAAGATATTGTTTTCGAGATTCTGCCAGTTCTTCAAAAGCCAATTCCTCGGATGCACGAAAAACGCGCTCCAAGATGATGGACTTCTCCAGATGGGAATGCTTGATCGTTGTGATCGCTTCGGTCAAACGGATATTGCGTGTGGCCACATCACGCAACTGAGACCCCACTTCATCCAATTGCCTTAACCCAATCCATGTATTCGCACACAAGGCCAACAATAGGAAAGAAATGAGTAAAAATATTTTATGAGCGAGCTTCATATCTTTCAAAACCTCTTTTCATACTTCAGAAAAACTCTGTCTTCTTTCAAAGGCGCAATGGCTTCTTCTTGGGCAGCGATGTCCGGAGAATTGGGGTCGTCTGTGAATTCTCGCTCCACACCCATCGAAATCGCATCCGTCAGTTGATATTCTCCCCCGACGGTCTGACTGACCGTAGGGCTCAACTTCTCCTGTTCATGACGTTCTTCAATATCATATCCGATACTCAACTTGTCCGTGATCGATTTCTTAGCACCAATACCTTTGACATCTTTCTCATATGTAAGATTCACGTCATGGATTCCTAACTTTCGTGCCATTTTACTCCCTGTCCCACCAAGGATAAAGTAATCAATGAAATCTTTAGTCAGCTCGGCATCGAGCGTTCCTTGCTCCAAAGATGTTTCTAATCCCTCCCAACCTTCCCCCGTTGCCAACATCAATAAAAGTTGACCTTGTGGTTTTGGCGGATCCGATGTGAGTTTTAGCTCAGGCTGCTTTAATGTCCCTCTGAGGGTTAGAGAAATTTTTGTTTTCTCGACGGTCGAATTCCCATTCACAAACAGTGCAGGGTCCTTGAAATTTCCAGAAAAATAAAACTGGCTATCTTCGATATTGATATTGACGTCTTTGGATTGCAAAGTTCCTTGGGACACATTCACCCGTCCGCTCAAGTTCACCGGTTTGAATTCTTTCAATTGCAGCTCGAAAAATCCCGGGGCTTCCGTCAGAGAAAATTTCTTATAATTCAATCTTGCCAAATGAAATTTTCCTTTAAACACCGGCTGCAAATAATTTCCTTCGACATAAATATCAGCATGGGCAAATTGTCCCTCCACTTTTTTCCAGAGCGTGCTGGGAAAAAACCGTAAAACTTCGGACAGGTCGACATTGAGACCAAAGACATTCACATCCCATTGGCCGCCTTTGAAGGATCCAAAAACCACAATTGGATCTGAAACAGGAAGCTTGATCCTCGCATTTTGAACTTCAACGGTGAGCCCCTCGATATTCAATGACGTGAGATTAACATACAACTCTTGAATTTTGACCGTGCTTCCTTCAGGCAGGCCCTTAACATTAGTCAAATTGAGATCTTTTAACCTCACGCCCTCAAGCAAATTTCCTGAAATACCATCATATTCGACCTGTGCGCGATCTTCGTGGTCTGAAAGAAACTTCTTAATAACCGTTCGACTGCCCTGAGTTGTCAAAAAAAGATAAAAGGCCATGCCTCCCAAAAGAAGCAAAGTTCCGCCAATAATATAAACAATATACAAAATTTTTCTTTTCACCAATTA
Organism: Candidatus Omnitrophota bacterium; assembly: GCA_024653845.1. Classification (GTDB taxonomy): domain Bacteria; phylum Omnitrophota; class Gorgyraeia; order Zapsychrales; family JANLHA01; genus JANLHA01. The sequence goes on from JANLHA010000186.1 coordinate 5,809, forward strand.
CGCTTCTCGTAAATATCCCCATGTGTGTAATTTATCACTATCCTCATACCAGCGGTCCCCTATGTCGGTTCGATAATACATGTTAGGGATCATGATGTTTTGAATTCGATGATACGCTTGTGACTGTGCTTGACGCAATGTTTGTCCTGTTCCGACAACAACCAAAACAACTCCCGCATCCCCAGCAATCAACCATTGTCCATTGACCTGCTTGACGTCGCCGATATGGATCCCTTCTAGATTGGGTTTATTAAAAAGGATGGCGGCATCTTGGGAATATGTTTCAAAGGTCTTCGGGTCATGAAAGGGATACGGTGGCACGACAATCCTGACTCCGATTTGGAAACCCTTTTTGGTTTTGAACTCTTTCAAGGTTCCCGTCGCCATTTCGTAAAAAAATTCGCTAATAGGCATCAAGATGCCTTCTTGCTGGATATTGATCGTTGGATAGCCAAACCGTGCCGTAAACTCAAGCGGATAAATTCCATTCGCATTGACGATGCAATTGATGTCGATATAGCCGACGTATTTCTCTTCTTTGAGTTTTTGTTCGATTTTTTGCAGCGTCGAGGTAAAAATCTTATTCGGTCCGCCCCAATACATAACCGTTCCCATTTCTCCTGTGGAAGGGCCAATGTTTCCAGGAAAAAGTTTCTTATGCTCAAAATTGATGTTGATGGGTTCTACAAATTGCGCCCCATTAAAAAAAGCGCCCACAGCAATCTCAACGCCTGTAACTCGTCGCTGAAGCTGAAAAACTTTGATCTGCTTCGACCACGTTTTTTTATAAGCCTCGAGGACCTGGATAACATCCTTGCCATCCTCTTCCTCACCGACAAAAAGCAATCGTTTGATATTTTGCGCCTCACCACTGGGTTTGATCACGTAACGGTTTGGGTTAGTTTGAACATACGCAATCGCATCGTCAAAAGAAGAGAATTCCTCAAAAGGGATGATGTTGACACCTGCTTTTTTCAATTCTTCCTGACCAAACGTGCGATCATCTTCCAATCGATCCGTGTACTCGGTTCCTCCAATCACGGCTTTACCCTTGGCCCTCAACTGCTCCGCCCATTTTCCCATCCCTAAAACATCGTCGAAAATGACCACATCCGCCCAATCCACTTCCGCTCTCCAGTCATTAGTTTTGGGAACAAAGCCATCCGCGATGTCTTGAGCATCTTTATTGCGAATATAATATTTGACCTCATGGCCTTCTTTGAGAACCTGCCAGGCGATATCATTGATC